>DATCGG010000280.1:0-6434 GCA_036509075.1 Gemmatimonadaceae bacterium | reverse complement strand
CAGTTCCAAGCCGTCAGGGTGTCGGTTGTTAGTCGTGAGGCATCAGCTGCCGTTTCCTCCAGTAGTTGACCTGAGCGGCTAAGCCCTCTTCGTTCCCAATTCGAGGGAATGGGGCCTGATGCCTCACGCCTAACCACCGACCACCGACGACTTGAAACTGCGGTTGGTCGCTGCTTACTCACGAAGGCCCTAAAGCCAGAGGAACGCCGGGTGATCGACGCCAGTACGCGCTCGGATCACGCGCTCGTACACTCGTTGCCCCGCGTTCCCGTTCGTGAAGAGGACGATTGCGGAGCGCGCCGCCGGCTCACCCACGATGAAGTTCTTGAAACCCGGGTTGTCACCCCAGTGCCAGATGTATTTCCGGCCGCCCGCCTGCTCGAGGCCGATTCCGGCGCCCCAGCCTAACGCCGGATTGATCGTCGATCGCTGGACGATCATCCGATCCAGAATCGCGCGACCGCCCGACAATGGTCCAGCCCCGAACAACCACCTCACGAACATGCCATAGTCGCGCGCCGTCGTGAGCAGCGACGCGGCAGCATTGGGCACCATGTTATTCGGGAGCACGGCGATGGCCGCGTCCATTTTCGGGAGCGCCTTCTCGACGTCTTCCGTGGTCCACGCGTCCACGGGCTTGCCCATCTCCTCTACCAGCCCGGCAAACGCCTTTCCGGACCGCACGTTGAAGCTGTCCATCAGCTGGCCGCGGTTGGTGTGAGGCGACGCGAGCGCCGCGTCGAGGTCCGAACGCCAGATGTACCCGCTCGCCGTCATGCCTAACGGCTGGAAGACGCGATCGCGCGCGAGCCGCGAGAGCCCCTGACCGGTGAGCTTCTCGACGACGCGCTGGAGGAAGAAGTATCCTTCGCCCGAGTAGGAGAACTTGGACCCCGGCTCGAAGTCGGCGGTGAGGGCCACGTCGCGGCCGTTGCGCCAGTTTCGCCACCCACTCGAGTGGCTGAGCACGTGGATGGCAGTGATGCTCCGGGCGCGCTCGTCCGCCAGGTTCGGCAGCGGCAGATAGGACACGAGCGGCCGCGTTAGGTCGATCAGCCCTTCCGCGGCGAGCTGCATCACGATCGACGCGAAGACCGGCTTGCTGAGCGAGGCAGCCTCGAACACGGTGTCGCCGGTGACCTTGTCGTCGGTTCCCCCTCGCCGGAGGCCGAACCCTTCGACGGAGACGTCACCGCCGCGCACGGTGGCGATCGCCATCCCCGGGACGGTTGCGAGCTGCATCATCGACGGGATGTCCGGCCGCTCGACCGGCGCGCCGTTGGATGATATTGCGCTTTCGCTCGGCCGGGCACACGCGGCCGCGAGCAGGGTGCTGCTCGCGGCCAGCCATTCGCGGCGGTTCATCGTCATACTGGTCGTGGAAAGAGACGTTGAGTGAGACGCCTGGCCGGGACGATTGGTTGGCATGCCGGGAGGATTGGTTCGCGCGTGGGAACGGTTAGCCGTTCCGGTCGTGCTTTGCGGTCCAAGGTGGCATGCCAGCCCGGCCCGCCGGAGGTTAGCTTGAGCGGACACTCTTTACCGATGCGTCCCATATGAAGTCACTTCGCTTCGCTGCCATCGCCCTGCTCGCCGCGTGTGCGTCGGCGAAGACCACCACTGAGGCGCCGGCACCGGCGCCTGCGCCGGCACCGTCAACAGCTCCGGCAAACACGGCGGCCGGATCGCGGCCCGCCGTCACGGCACCGGCAGCGCCAAAGACATTCACGCCGTTGGCCGAGGCGCCACGCGACTGGCAGCTGCTCGACGTGTCCGACCGCGTCGTCGGCATCAGCGAGCGTCGAGCGGAACGTGAGCTGCTCGCCGGCAAGCAGCCGAAGCGGACCGTGCTCGTCGCTGTCATCGACGGCGGGATCGACACCGCGCACGTCAGCCTCAAGGGGAGCCTCTGGTCGAATCCGAAGGAAGTCGCCGGCAACGGCAAGGACGACGACAACAACGGCTACGTCGACGACGTCCATGGCTGGAACTTCATCGGCGGCAAGGACGGCAAGGACGTGCAGTACGACCTGCTCGAGGTCACCCGGCTATACGTCCGCTGCAGCAAGACGCCTAACGCCGGACCGACCGCGAAGCTGCCGGCACCCGACGCCGCCACCTGCAAACGCGCCACCGACGAATATCAGAAGCAGCGCGAGCAGAACCAGAACATGCAGCAGCAGATCCAGCAGATCGCGGCCGTGAGCACGCGCGCGAACGAGATCCTGCACCGCGCCATGGGGCCGGACTCGCTCACCAAGGCCAAGGTGAGCGCGTTCCAGCCGACCAACCAGGATGCGATGCAGGCGAAGGTGATGTGGCTCCGGCTCGCCGATGCCGGGATCACGCCCGGCGAGCTCGAGGACGCGAAGAAGGATGTCGAGTCGAAGGCGAAATACGGTCTCAATCCCGACTACGACCCACGCACGATCGTGGGAGATGACTACGCGAACCTCTCCGAGCGGAAATACGGCAACGCCGACGTCATGGGGCCCGACGCGAAGCATGGCACCCACGTCTCCGGCATCATCGGTGGCGTACGCGGTACGCCCGGCGGAATCGACGGCATCGCGACGAACGTCAAGATCATGATGGTTCGCACCGTCCCCGACGGCGACGAGCGCGACAAGGACATCGCCAACGCGATTCGTTATGCGGTGGACAACGGCGCGAACGTCATCAACATGAGCTTCGGCAAGGGGTTCTCGCCGGAGAAGGCAGCGGTGGATGAGGCCGTGAAGTACGCCGACTCGAAGGGTGTGCTCATGGTCCACGCCGCCGGCAACGATGGAGAGAACCTGGCCGAAAAGCCGAGCTTCCCGACGCCGGCATATCTGTCGGGCGGACGACCGAACAACTGGATCGAGGTGGGTGCGTCGTCGTGGAAGGGTCTCGACAGCCTCGCAGCCTCGTTCTCGAACTACGGCAAAGCGCAGGTGGACGTATTCGCGCCGGGCGTCGACATCCTGTCCACCGTGCCCGGTGGTGGCTACGAGCGCGAGAGCGGCACGAGCATGGCCGCGCCGGTGGTGAGCGGGCTCGCGGCGATGCTGATGTCGTACTTCCCGAATCTCTCCGCCGCGGATGTGAAGCGCATCATCCTCGATTCCGCGACTCGTTATGCGGATCAGAAGGTCGCGCGTCCGGGTGCGGAGAACGGCGAGCAGGTGCCGTTCGGGTCACTGTCGGTGACGGGCGCAGTCGTGAACGCGTTTTCGGCCGTGAAGCTTGCGGAGCAGATGAGCACGACGAAACCGTAACAGCCGGGGACGGGCGACGGGCGACGGAGAAACGGCGGCTGGTTGCTGGGTGCTCGTGCTGGCTGCTGGCTGCTGGCTGACGCTGGCTGTTGGAAGAGCGGCCTCCCGAGGGGTTCCGCCTTTTAACCGTCGCCCGTCGCCGGTCCCCCGTCGTCGGCTTTCCCTCCAAGCAGCCGCAAACACAGTCGTTCGCCCGCAAACCGAAGCAGCACCGTAAGCACCGCGAAGCGAATCGCGCGCCCCACCGCGAGCGCTGGTAGAAACTGCGGGATCGGCAATCCGAACGCGCCGGCGGCGATGCACGTGAGCTTCGTGGACAGCGGCGAGATCGTCGCGACAAACACCAGAAGCCAGCCGTGCCGCTCGAACATTCGCGCGCTCGAGACCAGTGTCGCCTCGGTGACGCCTAACGCGGACAGGATCGGACGCCCGACGCCCTCGAACGCCTGCGCACCGATGAGGTAGGCAATACAGCCGCCGGCCACCGCCCCGGCTACCGCCCAGCAGGCGAGCTGAGGGGCCCGCTCCGGATCCGCGACGGCCAGCGGAGCGAACACCGCTCCGCTCGGTCCCGGCACCGCGGAGCTCTGCAGCACCTCCCACGTGGCCGTGGCGGTGCCCGCCCAGCCCGATTCGGCCCACCGATGAAGGGCGCCAATGACGCGTGAGAGCATCGAACTATCGAAGGGTGCTGGCCGCGTTCATGAGAGCCCTCTGTCGGGACGAGCGCGATCCCTCGCTTCGGTCGGGATGACACGCCTTTTTCGTCGTCCGCCGCCCGGCGCCCGTCGCCGGCGGCTCGCCTAACGCTTCTTGGCCAGGATCGTGCCGCGGCACGTCAATGCGCCACAGTGACACGGGAAGCGCCGCTTGGCCGCCGGGGTGTGCCGCCCCTCGAGCATATAGGCGTAGTCGTAGGCGAGCTCCTCGCCCGGCATGATCTCGCGAAGGGTCTCGATCCAGATGCGACTGTGCTCGACGACAGCGTCGCAGTTCGGCGCACACGAGTGATTGATGAAGCGCGCCTCGTTGCCGTCCACCGCGGCGTCGACCACGACTTCGTTGCCGTCATCGTCGTCGATGGCGAAGAGGTACGTATGGTGCCGCTCGCCGGGCACGTCCGGGTAGCGTGCCTCGGCTTCCTCGGGTGTGAGCCGCGCCCCCGTGTATTCGACGAGCCTAACGCCGGCGGCGATTGCCTCGGTCGCGAATGCGCCGAGGCCCTGCATGGGCGAGGGCCGGATCTCGAACGGCAGGGGCATCGGAGAAACCTAGATGCCAGAAAAAATACTGATGACTGAAAACCAATGGCTCAGGACTCATGACCGAAGACTCGCCATGACATCTCGTGATGCATGGCCAGTTTCGAGTCATGGGCCTTCGGTCATTGGTGATCAGCAATCAGTTGTAAAAGGCAATCCTTCCCGGCGGAAGGCGGTAGAGGGCCATCGCCGTCGCACGATCGCCATCCGTCAGCTGGTACCGCCTCCCTTCGGTCTCGGCCGCCATGATGTCCTCCATGTGCGGCGAGTGCCCGAGGCCCAGCACGTGACCCGCCTCGTGACGCGCGGCGTTCTGCACGGTATAGATGTCGTACGACGTCGAGAGCTGGACGTGCGCGAACGCGATCCACCCCGCGCCACCGGTCATGCGAAACGTCGTTCCAAGCTGTCGCGCCTTCGGCATCCGCGCACGCCACGTCACGTGCACGTCCGCCTGCGTCGAGTCGTCCACGAGCTCGAACGCGACACCGATATCCAGCTCATTCCACGCGGTGAACGCGCGGCGCGTCGGTGCGATCAGATCCGGCGAAAACCCCGCCTCCGACGACTGCGGCTGCACCCAGACGCGAATCGGCTCGGCTCGCTCGCGCCACCGCGAGACGACGCCGCCATCCTCCGCCAGCATCGCGCCGAGATAAGAATTGGTCCCGAGGGATGCAACGAGCGCACGCACGGAATCACGCGAAGGCCGCGACACCGAATCGCGACCGCGAACGTCCCGCTCGGCCGCTTCCTCGAGCCGGGCGATCTGCACCGCCGACAGCCACGTGGGCGCCGAGTATTGATCGCCGCGTGACGCAACCTGCCTCGTGTACTGCGAGACGATGGCTACGCTGTCGCGAGCGGTGAGCGAGCGCGACTCGCGGACGGTTCGGCGCGGAGAGGCGAGCACCTGTGACCCGACAAACCCCACGAGCGCGACAATTACGCCGCCGAGCAGCAGCTCTCCGATCGAGGGTGTGCGCGCCATCCCTTGATGACGCCGCCGGACTGGGCGTGGCAACCGAAAAGGTATGACGGTCTGAGCGTCCCACGACCCGCACGATCCGCCAACGATGCTCCCCCATTTGCCGTTCTATTATTACATTTGGACCGTCACCCTCAAGTCTCACCCGCAAACGAGGAGGTGATCCATTGTCTATTGACCCTAGTACGGCGCGGATCGCCGGGAGCCGTTAAGGCTCGCTGGTACGCTCGCTGTAATGGCTGACCGACGACCTCCGCGCCGTTCGGTCTGAGAAGGCCACCACCGCGTTAGGGCGCGATGGTGGCCTTCTTCGCTTCTGTGATGGCACCTAGCCTCCCAGCCCCTCCGAGACATGTCCGACTCCTCTCCAGCGCTTCGCGCGCAGCTCAGCCGCATACTCTCCTGGCAGGATGCACACGTCGGCTTCGAGAAGGCCGTGGAGGGCCTCGCGTCGAAGCTGCGCGGCGTGCGCGTCGAGGGATTTCCGCACTCCGCGTGGGAGCTCCTCGAACACCTGCGCATCACGCAGCACGACATTCTCGATTTCTGCCGCAACCCGAAGTACGAGGAGATGAACTGGCCCGAGGACTACTGGCCGAAATCGCCGGCGCCCCCGTCCGACACGGCGTGGGATGACTCGATCGGTGCGTTCCGAGCGGATCGCGCGGCGCTGGAAGCGCTGGCGATGGACGAGTCGATCGATCTGTTCGCGAAGATCCCGCACGGCAGCGGTCAGACGTACATTCGTGAGATCCTGCTCGTGGCCGACCATAACGCGTATCATCTCGGGCAACTGGTCGCGGTCAGGCAGCAGCTTGGGGCGTGGGGGAGTGCCTAACGTAGGGAATCGGGAATAGGGAATCGGGAATCGAGACGCATTACTGACGACTCAAGACTGGCTGTCGGGGTCGGGCCCGTGGGGCA
>DATCGG010000279.1:0-6442 GCA_036509075.1 Gemmatimonadaceae bacterium | reverse complement strand
TGCTGGATGCCTAACGACCCAGGGCCACCGGCTGATCGCCGGCGGCAGCAATGTCGTCATTGCGAGCAGCATGAGCCGTCGATGTGTTTCCGCTCGGCGGCGGAACCAAATCGCACTCCCGAAGAACGCGGCAAACAGCAGCACATCGACGACGATGACGAGCATGAACATGAGCGGATCGCTCCCACTCGGCCCCCCGCGACGCGCCAGCCCGACCGCCATTGGTGGCGCGCTCACGACCATGACTGTCGCGAGCACTACCCCCACAATCCCGAGCCAGCGGTGAATGCGCACGTGATGCGTCGCAACGAGCGAAGTCTGGACGAGGAATAGCACCATCCAGCTCGAGAACAGGACAGCGTGCGCCATTACGATCGCGCGCATCGCCGGCATCGTCTCCGGCAGCCGAGCATAGACCGACGGCGCGAATCCAACGATCAACACACCAACAGCAGCCACAGCCATCCCAGCGCAGAACCACCGTGGAAGGCGCTGGGACGCCACTGTGCGTGCGGGGCGAGTCGTCTCCGAAACGGGCGCGGATACGGTCAACGTTGCCATCGAAACGAGGCAGAGGGTATGATCACGGCAGGAGTAACCAGAGCTGCACCATGCCGCATCATGTCCGCATCGCGAGCGTCGCGCGATGACACCGAACGCCAATGTGTTGACGTCGCGCGCCATGCGTCACGAGCCGCCGCGAGCAGCACCGCAAGCACCTTCAGCTCCGCCCTTATCGAGCTCGCAGCTTCGCGCGTTCGCCGACGCACTCGAGCGCCTCGGCTATGACGTGACCTCGCTTCTCACGGGCGCCGGAATTCGGCGCACCGAGCTCGACGATCCGGACACGATGATTCCGAGCTCGGCGTGCAATGCGCTTTTCACTCTCGCGTGCGAGCAGCGCCACTACCCGAACCTCGGCGCACACCTCGGGGCAGTCACGCCGATCGGCGCGTATCCGCTCCTGGACTATCTCGTCGTTACGACCGACACGGTTGCAGGGGCGCTCGACCAACTCGTTCGTTACTTCCACCTCGTGAACGCCCCGTTCCGCCTCGCGATCGCCGACGATGGCGACATCGTACGGCTGATCATCGAGGCCGCCAACCCGTTTGCGGCCGAATACGAGACGTCCATCCTCATCCATCACCTGGGGGAGGAGACCGAGCGTCGTTTGCGACCGGTCTGCGTCAACCTCCAACACCAGCCGGAGAATCGTGCGGACCTCGAGCGACTGCTGGGGTGCCACGTTCGTGCGCCATCTCCGTGGACGGGCGTCGAGTTCTCGAAGCAGTCGCTTCGGTTGCCACTGCGGCGTCGCGATCCCGCGCTTCGGGCTGTTCTCGAAGGACACGCCGCGAGTGTCGCGACGCGCTCGTCAACCAGCGAGGATCGTTCGACCGTCGCGCGAGTTCGCAGTGCCGTTGCGTCACGTCTCCCACGCGGAGCTCCGGAGATCGGCGCCATCGCGCGTCAGCTGGCGATCTCGCCTCGGACGCTGCAGCGACGTCTCGCGGCGGAAGGCGCGTCGTATCAGCAGCTCGTCGACCTTGTGCGACGTGAGGTGGCTGAACGGTTACTCAGCGACGCGTCGCTCGCGATTGGCGAGGTCGGCTACTTGTTAGGCTTCTCGGAGCCGAGTGCGTTTCACCGCGCGTTCAAGCGCTGGCACGACGTGACGCCGCAGCAGTATCGGACCGGGCATCGCTCCGCGCGGCATGGCGATTGAGCCGATGCACCTACGCCGGCCAATCCAGGCGCCGGCGTCAGGTGCTCGACCGGAGGGCTACAGATCCACCGTAAACTGGTAACAGCTGCTCTCGAGCACGACCTCCGATGTGATCGCGTCGATCACACGGAAGTGGATGTCGAACGTCGCGCCCGTCGCAGCGGCCGCGAGGCTCCGAAAGAGCTCCGCCCTCCCGGTTCCACTATCGTCCGTGTCGATCGACTGGGCCACCGCGCCCTTCCCGAGCGTGAGCCAGGCCTCGCTCGTGCAGTTGTCGTCGATCGTGGTATCCACCGCCCGCTGGAGCAGGTAGCTCCTGTTCGGCGCCAGGTCCCGCACCCAGGTGTCGAGGTAGACGATCTTCTCATCGTCGTTCGGCTGCCGGAACTTCACGTGGCCGAACCCCTGGCCGCGCAGGATCACCTCGAGATTGAAGTTCGGCGTCTCCGGTCCCCAGGCGACGCCGTCGGACACCGTGGGCACTCTGACGCCGGTTGGCAAACGTGAATCGCCCCCGCTCGAACATGCCATCGAGACGAGCACCAGGGTGAGCGGGAGAGCCCGCACCCGCCTTCGGGCGCAACGCATACGACCTCCGATCGGCTGAATTGGCGTGCGGCCGCCGCCCTCGCGTCGCCCTGCTTCTGGCAACCCGATGGTCGAGGGATAGATTCGGCTGCACGGTGATGGTCCACCATCACGCTTCGGTGTGATCCTGCCGTGATCCGGGCGTGACCGGCGCTGGTTACGGCATTTCCCCATGGTCGCCCCCCGCCGATGATCGCACTGCGCACCCTTGGCGCGCTCGACCTTTCCGCCAGTGACGGGCGGGACGTGCGGGCAGTGCTCCGCCAACCGAAGCGGTGCGCCCTCCTCGTGTACCTCGCGCTCGCCGGCCCGGAGCAGTTCCGCCGCCGCGACACGGTCGTCGCGCTCTTCTGGCCCGAAAGCGACGAGCAGCACGCGCGCGGAGCGCTGCGCCAGGCACTCACCTTCCTGCGACGCGAGCTCGGCGTTGGCATCGTCGCCACCCGCGGCGAGGAAGAGATTGGCCTCGAGCCTGGAGCCGTTTCGATCGACGTGCGGGAATTCGAGCGATCCTGCGATACCGGCAACCACGCCGACGCCTTCGCGCTCTACCGCGGCGATTTTCTCGACGGGTTCTTTCTATCCGATGCCGGACAGGCGTTCGAGCAGTGGGTCGACGAGCAACGCGGGCGGCTGCGCGGCATGGCAGCCAGGGCCGCGTGGGCAGTCGCCGAATCGCGGCGGGCGGCTGGCGACGTCTCGGGCGCTCTCGAGATGGCTCGACGCGCCGCCAGCTTCTCGCCGGGCAGCGAGTCGGAGGTCGCACGCCTCATCGCGCTTCTGGACGCGGCGGGCGAGCGGGCGGGAGCGCTTGCCGCGTACGACGATCTCGTCCGTCACCTCGCGACTGAGTTCGAAGCCGAGCCAGCGCCCGAAACCCGCGCGCTCGTCCGCGACATCCGCGCGCGCACCGAAACCGGGACGACGCCGATGGCCGCACGGCCGGCCGCGCTACCCGACGCGGCGCAGCCATCAGCGTCGGAAGGAGCACCGATTCCGCCCCCCAGGCGCACGCAGCGTACGCTGCTGCTTCTCGCCGCCGGCGGGGTTGTCACGCTGGCTGCGTACATCACTGCGTTCTCGGGACGCCACGCCGCCGCGGCCCCACCCGCCCGCTCGGATAGCACCGTGTTCATTCCGTCCGACACGACCCTGATCGAGCGCACGGGTCACTGGGTCGATCCGCGCGCGCGGAAGCTGCACCTCGAGGCCCGATACTGGTTGAGCCGTCGCGGCCCGGCGAACCTGCTCAAGGCCGTCGCGACGTTCCAGGCTGCGCTCGACATCGAGCCGACGTACGCCGCGGCCTATTCCGGCATGGGGGACGCGTACGCGCAGCTGGGCTACGCTGGCGTCCTCCGCCCCGACGACGCGTTCCCGAAAGCGAAGAAGGCGGCCGAGCGGGCGCTGGAGCTGGATTCCACCATCGCGGAGCCGCACGCCACGTTAGGCTACGTCGCCATGTATCACACCTGGGATTGGCCGGCGGCGGAGCGCGAGTACCGTCGCGCCATCGCGATCAACCCGAGCTATCCCACCGCACACGAGTCGTACGGCCTCTTTCTCGCCGCGATGGGCCGCTACGAGGAAGCGCAGGCCGAAGAGCGGCGGGCGGTCGAGCTGGATCCTTTGTCGTTAGGCATCCAGTCCACTGCCGGTTGGGTTCTTCACTACAGCGGGAAGCAGGCGGACGCCGAACGCCAGCTCCGGATTGCCGTCCGGACGGATTCCACCTTCCCCGTTGCTCACCTCTACCTGGGCCGAGTGCTGCAGTTCAACGGGCAGCTCGACAGCGCGCTGGCGCACTTCGCCGCGACGGGTCGGTTGCGCGCCTGGGTGCCCACAATCGCTGGCGAAGGGTACGTGTACGCGCAGCAGGGCCGGCGCGACAAAGCGCAGGCGGTCCTCGACAGCCTCGCCGCGCTCTCGCGAACGCAGTACGTGACGGCCTACGCCGTCGCACTCGTTCACGCCGCGCTCGGCCAGCGCGATTCGGCGTTCGTCTGGCTGAACAAGGCAGTGGACGAGCGAACGCACTGGGTGCTGTGGCTCAACCGCGACCGGCGATGGGACCCCATTCGGTCGGACGAGCGGTTTCGCGCCATCGTCCGGCGCGTGAAGCTTCCGGACTGACGGCGCGCTGGTATAGCGTTAGGCGCCTGACGACGGCTGCATGGTGTAGCACCACGCCTCGCCCTCGAGCACCGTCTCGCCCGTCTGGCGCGTCACCAGGATCTTGAGCTGCGTCACCGGCTTCGTCGCGTGCACGCTCACCACCTCGGCCTGGGCCGTGATCGTGTCACCGATGTAGACCGGTGCCGTGAACTTCCACGTTTGGCTCAGAAACACCGAGCCGGGCCCGGGAAGGTCCATGGCCACGAGCGCGTGCAGGAGACCGGTGGTCAGTCCGCCCTGCACGACCAGCCCGCCGAAGCGCGTCCCTTTCGCGAACGCCTCATCGAAGTGCAGCGGGTTGTAATCGCCGGTGAGCTTGGCGAAGGTCTCGACATGCTCGCCCGTGAGCGTCAACGAACGCTGGGCGGTCTGGCCAACCTGCAGGGTCATGGTGTCCTCTCGAGTTCCACGGCGACCTTGACGAAGCTCGGTTGCACCGCCGGCGTGAACCGGGCGCTCCACACGCTGCTGTCGGCCGAGCGCAGCAGCATGATGAGCGCTGTGTCGCTCGAGTACAGCAGTCGGAGGGGCACGAGTGGACCCACGCGCTCGGCGAGCTGCACGCCCGCGTGCACCGCGCTGTCCATCTGCGCGCCACTCATGGCGGCGCTGCCGCGGTTCAGCATCGTGAAGTGCACCGCCGCGTGGCCTTCCGCTCTGTTGTGCGCCGCGAGCCAGTCATGGCCGACGCGCCCGAGGGGCGTGTCGGGGAAGTCGGGCGCCCCGCCGCGGCAGGCGAGCAGGAACGCGAGCGGCGTGAGCAGGCGGCGGAGGGTCATCCGTATGACCGGCCTAACGTTTCTCCGCCAGGTACGCAAAGCGGGACAGCCGTCGCTCGGCCGAAAGGGTGTGGACGCCCATGAGGAAACGCTGCAGGCCGTCGAAGTTCTCCTGCCCTTCCCGCTCGACCAGCTCACGAGCGTATCGGGCGCGCGCGTCGTGCCGCCGGCGCGACAGATCGGCGGCATTCTGCGTGACGTCCTCCACCGCGAGCATCGTGAACCCGGCATCCGTCAGCGCGCGCTCATTCTCGCCCGGTGGGACGAACAGGTAGAAGCCGATCGAGCTCCGCGTGGCAATCTCCTCGTGCGACACGACACCGGTGATGACCAGCGCGTCGGTGAAGAACGCGCGGCCGCCTGGCCGCAGCACGCGATGCCAGTCGCGGAGGACGTCGCCGCGGCCCTTGATGTGGCACATCGCGTCGTTCGACATCACGGTATCGAAGCTCGCGTCGGGAAACGGCAGCGGGCGGCTCGCGTCGACGGTCTGAAAGCGAACGCGATCAGCCACGCCGCGGGCCTCCGCCAACGCCGTCGAGTTGCGGACGCCGTGCTCGTTGAGATCGACGCCCGTTAGGCGACAGCCGCGCTGAAGCGCGAGATAGACTCCGGGCCCACCCGATCCGCTGCCCACCTCGAGCACGTTCGAGCTCGCGCCTACACCCAGCCTGTCGGCAAAACCGAGCCACTCGGTGGCAGTCATCCAGCTGCTCTGACCGAGGTCCTCACCGTACGTCTCGCGGCGGACCGCAGCCTCGGCATCGCTCGTGAAATCGCCGTACGCGTGGTCGTAGAGAATGACTGGTGGCGTCGACATGGGACCTCCCGTTGGGACTAAGGTAGCCCCAAGACCGGGGACATCGGGACTCCCCAGTCATTACCGTCGGGCTACATCCTCGTTGAGCACGGCCTTCACATCGATGATCGGGGTCCCGTCGATCGCCTCGAGGTTCCTGACGCGCACGCGCAACCCATCGACCTCCATCACCTTGACCCGATGGAGTCCGATCGGATTCGGGCGATGCGGGGAACGTGTGTTGAAGACACCTTCGGGCGGCCTGGATGTGTCACCGCGTGGATGAACGACCAGCACGGCGCGATGCGCGCGGTCGAGCCAGGTGAGCAGCACGACCTCGGTGCCCGCTTGAATGCCCCGAAGCCCTGCCGC
>DATCGG010000278.1:0-5752 GCA_036509075.1 Gemmatimonadaceae bacterium | reverse complement strand
AATCGCGGAACAGCCGAGAATACCGATAACCCCGCCCGGCGGTAATACCAGCAGCCCGTAGCTCGATTCCCGATTCCCGATTCCCTATTCCCGATTCCCGATGACCGGCGGGTCGATGATCGGACTCATCCCGAGCCACTTGCGGACATATCCCATTTGCCCGACATGGTACGCCTCGTGGAGCGAGAAGTACCCGATCGCGCCACGCAACGTCGCGTCGGTGGTCGGAACCCTCGCAGCCGGCGGTGCTGCAAGATCGGCCTCGGTCAGCGTGCCGAGTCTTTCCTCGAGCAGTTCGGACAGCTCCTCCCAAAACGCCACCAGCTCGGCAGGCTCCGGGTAGCTCTCGACCGGGCCGACCCTCGACCCGGTATCGAACCGGTTTCCCCACGGAAAATCGCGCGGCACCCCCACGAGCGACAGAAGCCGGGTCCGGAAGTGGATCACATGACCTGCCATCCACAAGAGAGGGTTCGACCGCTCACCCGGGCGGCGCATGGCGGTACTCTTGTCGACGCCCGTCATCGCCTTGATGAACAGGTTCGTTGTGATCCGGAATTGCTCGGCTACCGTCCCGATGCTCGGGTGCATGGAAGCTCCGTGGGTGTATGCGGGTATTGGGGTAAGGTAGATTGCCACGGAACCCCATGTGACCCGCTCCTGGATCGGCGAGTTATCTCTTTGTGGAATCCGACGCGGCCGTAGTCAAACGAGTGCTGAACGGAGAGGTCGAAGCGTTCTCGATCCTGGTCGAGCGCTACTTCGATCACTACGTCCGCTTCGCCATCCACCTCGTCGGTAATCGCGAGGACGCCGAGGAGGTCGTGCAGGACACCTTCCTGCGCGCCTACCGCGCGCTCGGGCGCTACGAGGAGCGCGAGCGCTTCGGCGCGTGGCTCCTCCGAATACTCGTGAACCGCGCCCGCACCGTGAGCGCCATCGGGCGTCGGCGCGAGAAAATGTTCCCGGATCAGACCGACGTCGCGCTCCCCGAGACGGCGCAGGCGCACCCGGAAGAACGGGCGGCGCTCCGGGAGGAGATGGCGAGGGCGCTCGACCAGTTGGGGCGAGATCAACGGGAGGCGTTCCTGCTCCACTACGTGGAGGGACTGAGCTACGAGGAAATGGCCGCGGTCACCGGCTCCGGCATCTCGGCGCTCAAGATGCGTGTGAAGCGGTCGTGCGAGCGACTGCGTGAGATCCTTCAGGGGGTGAATCGTGTCTGACCGTTTGCCGGGACCTGACCCGCTCGCGCCGCTCATTACCGCGCTTCGCGAGCCCGTCGCGGTCGATCCGGCGTCGAAGCGCAAGCTGATGGAGCTGGTTCGCGAGGCTCCGCTCCCGGCTGTGGTTGCGCAACCGGCGCGGCTGACGCCGAACAGGTCTCGCGCCCTTGCGACCATTCGCCGGATGCGCGGCGACGCGCCTCGGGCCGCGTCCGCGAGCACGCTGGCAACTGCCGCCGGCATCGCACTCGTCGTGCTGGTCGGCATGCAGGATCGCGTGGATACCGGCGCCCCCCGCAGTCGCCGCGCGGTCGTGATCGGCGATAGTGTCGCGTCGGTCGCTTCGGCCATTCGAGACACGCTTCGGATCGTCCAGTTCATGCTCACCGCTCCGGCCGCCTCGCGCGTCGCGTTGACCGGCGACTTCAATGGCTGGGATCCTCGCCAGATCGAGATGACGCGCGATTCCCGCGACGGGCGGTGGGCCGTCACGCTCGCGCTTGCGCCCGGTCGCCACAGTTATGCGTACGTCGTGGATGACACGCAGTGGGTCCGCGACCCGCTCGGCACGGCAGCCGAGCCTAACGACCTCGCGCCACCACGCTCTGTTATCACCGTGACCCGGTAGCGCCAGGCGGGCAGGTCGAGAACGCCATCGAATTGCCAAACCGTGGCACGAAGGGGGTCGGTCACTCGGTGACTGACCCCCTTCGTACTGCGGTGCTATCCTTTGCCACATGGAGGAACTGGTCCTCGTGAATCAATCACCGCCGCGCAACGACGACGAGCTCGAGGAGGCTCTGTCGCGTCCGTCGTCGGAAGTCATCGACGCGCTTCGCCGGACCCCGGGCGATGTGATCGTGCTCGGCGCGGGCGGCAAGATGGGGCCTTCCCTATCCACGATGCTGCGCCGTGGCGCCGATGCGCTCGGCGATGGGCGCTCCGTGATCGCCGTCTCGCGGTTCTCCTCACCAGACGTTGCGGAGCGGCTCGAGCGCGGCGGGATTCGCGTGGTGAGGGCCGAGCTGGCCGATCGCGCCGCGATCGCGGCGTTGCCCGACGCGGCGAACGTGATCTACATGGCCGGGCAGAAGTTCGGTACGCGAGACCTGCCGTCTCTGACCTGGGCGGTGAACACGCTCATTCCGGCGATGGTCGCGGAGCGTTACGCAGCGTCGCGAATCGTCGCGTTTTCGACCGGCAACGTTTATCCGCTCACGCCCGCGACGGGCGATGGGTCACGCGAAGGCGACTCGTTGACGCCCATCGGAGAATATGCGAACTCGTGCGTCGGACGAGAGCGTGTCCTCGAGCACCTGTCACGCACGCGCGGAACGGCGATGGCGATCATTCGGCTCAACTACGCGGTGGACCTCCGGTATGGCGTGCTCGTCGACATCGCACACCGCGTGCTGTCAGGGCAGCCGGTACGCGTGGACATGGGCTGGGTGAACGTCATCTGGCAGGGTGACGCGAATGCGCAGGCCATCCGCGCTCTGACGATCGCCGCATCACCATCGATCGCGATCAACATCACGGGGCCGGATCGACTTTCGGTCCGTGCCGCCGCGCGGCGACTCGGCGAGTTGTTAGGCGCCACGCCTGCATTCGAGGGCGCGGAAGCGCCCGACGCGCTGCTGAGCGACACGACGCTCGCGCAATCGCTCTTCGGCCGACCGACCGTGTCGACCGACCTTTTGATCAAGTGGGTCGCCAGTTGGGTTGCGCGTGGCGGGACACGCCTCGGCAAACCGACAAAATTCGAGGTGCGTGATGGTCGGTTCTGAGACGCACATGCACGGCAGCGCGGGCGTTCGCGCGATTCGGTCGGGCTGCGTCATTCCCGCGCATCCGCTCGCGTTGACCTCGGCGCGGAAGCTCGACGAGCGGCACCAGCGCGCACTGACGCGTTACTACATCGCGGCCGGCGCCGGCGGCGTCGCAGTTGGCGTGCACACGACGCAGTTCGCCATCCGGGATGCGCAGCACGGCCTGTTTCGGCCCGTCCTCGAGCTCGCAGCCGAGACGGCGCGCGCGTCGTTGCCTCGCCTTGGTGCGCCCGCGGTGTCGACGACGCAACCGTTCGCCCTCGTCGCAGGCGTCTGCGGTGACACGACGCAGGCGGTGAGCGAAGCGGCGCTGGCAAAGTCGTTAGGCTACGACGCGGGGCTGATCAGCCTCGCGGCGATGCGCGGCGGATCGAACCACGACCTCATCGCGCACTGCCGAGCGGTCGCCGATGTCATCCCGCTCATGGGGTTTTATCTCCAGCCAGCGGTCGGTGGCATACCGCTCGACTACTCGTTCTGGCGCGAGCTCGCGGAGATCCCCAACGTCGTCGCGGTGAAGATCGCGCCCTTCGATCGCTATCGAACCATCGACGTCGTGCGCGCGATCGGAGCGTCGGGCCGCCACGACATCGCGCTGTATACGGGCAATGACGACAACATCGTGGGCGACCTCGTTACGCCGTTCCCGTTTGGCGCGGGTGGCGCCCCACGCCGAATCATCGGCGGCTTGCTCGGCCAGTGGGCGGTCTGGACGCGGCGAGCCGTCGAGCTGCTCGACCAGGCACGAGCCGCGAGCGAGTCGGACGTGGTGCCCGCGGACCTGCTCCGCATCGGTGCGGCGCTCACCGACGCCAACGCCGCCGTGTTCGACGTCCGGAACGCGTTCGCCGGATGCATCGCCGGAATTCACGAGGTCCTGCGGCGTCAGGGGCTGATGCAGGGCACCTGGTGCCTCGATCCCAATGAGCGGCTTTCGCCCGGCCAGTCGGAGGAGATCGATCGCGTGATTCGCTGCTATCCCGATCTCACAGACGACGACTTCGTCGCTGCGCATCTCGATCGCTGGCTCGCTTGAGATTGGGGTCAGAGTCGAATTTCACAAACCGATCAGCTGCGCGTGCCACGACTCCCGAACCGGACGCTCGAACTGCTCCCGCCACGCTGATGCCGTGGTGACGGACGTGTCGAACGTCGGTGTATCCGGCCCGATGCGACCCTCTCGTGCCAGCTCGCCGAACGTCTTCCGCGTTGCCGCGTTCACCCGGCCCCCGCGATCCCGATAGTAAACGCGGCCACCGCCCAGCAAACTCGTCCCGAGCTCCGGCTCGAGTCTCGCGAGCGATCGAAACAGTCCATCGATCGAACACCCCGACGCACCGGCCGCCGACTGGTCGACCCCGATCGCCAGGAACCTGCCGTCCCGCCACTCACGTCCGCACGTGAGCGGCGAACCGTGCGCGTTCCACTGGCCAAGAAACGCATCAACGGTATCGAGCAGGCGTTCCGACGCCGGATGCGTCAGCTCGTTCGCAGCGCCAAACACCCAGACCCGGGCGTCGCTCGGGAGTGCATCGAAGGGAACTTGTGGCATGGCTCGGCTCCGTATCTCGAGTGACGCGTTAGGGCCGCGAACCAATGCGACCCGATCGCTCGCCGAAAGCTAACGGGCGCACGCGCCGCCCCAGCCGGGCGTGCTGCCGGGATTGCTCACCGCAAACTACCATTCGCTCGACAAGCATTCGCCGAAAGGAGAGACGTGTCCGTCACGCAGCCGCTTCTCCCTGCCCTGCTCGCCGTTGCTGCGCCCGATGCCGGCATCTCGGTCGAGCGATTCCTGCTGCTGCTCGCGGTCATCCTCACCTCGGCCAAGATCCTGGGCGAGCTCGCCGAACGCATTGGCCAGCCCGCGGTGATCGGCGAGCTGGTCGCCGGCGTGTTGCTTGGGCCTTCCGTCGTTGGATTCGTCGATCCGACGCTGCCATCACTGCATCTGATCGCGGAGATCGGCGTGGTGCTGCTGCTGTTCGGCATCGGTCTCGAGACGGACCTCAAGCGCCTCCTCAGCGTCGGGGGCGCCGCGTTCACGGTGGCCATCGTCGGCGTGCTTCTGCCGTTCGTACTCGGCTACGCCGTGTCCCACGCGCTCGGTCTCGCCGTGCTTCCGGCGGTCGTCGCGGGTGCAGCACTCACCGCAACCTCGGTCGGGATCACGGCTCGCGTGTTCTCGGATCTCGGTCAGCTCAAGAGTCCCGAAGGTCAGATCGTGCTCGGCGCGGCTGTCATTGATGACGTGATCGGCCTGGTGATTCTCGCGATCGTGAGCGATCTCGTCGCCGGCAACGCCCCAAGCGTTGGAGGCGTCGTCCGAGCTACAGCGGTCGCCTTCGGCTTCCTTGTCGCGGCGGTTCTCGTCGGGCGTTTGATCGTGCCGTGGCTGTTCGGGCTCGTCGCACGAACGAGCAAGGAACACACGTTGGCGACCATGGCACTCGCGCTCGCGTTCGTGCTCGGGGTGCTTGCCTCCCGTGTCGGCTCGGCGCTAATCGTCGGCGCGTTCGCGGCGGGGCTCGTACTCGCGCCCTCCGAGCATGCCCACGCCATCGAGCGCGGTGTCGTCCGGCTCGCGAACGTGTTCGTGCCGATCTTCTTCGTCGCGGTCGGTGCCGCCGTGGACGTACGCACGTTCGGGTCTCGAGAGGTCGTGATCGTCGGCGTCGCGCTCACCGCAGTGGCCAT
>DATCGG010000277.1:0-10513 GCA_036509075.1 Gemmatimonadaceae bacterium | reverse complement strand
GCAGGGCTCCGCTCGAATGATTGGCGGCGTCGGCGTCCGCCGAAGCCGCGCCTCACTCGTGGTCGCGCAGGTGACACTCGCCGTCGCGCTGACCGTGGTCGGCGCGTTGGTGGCGCGAAGCATGTTCGAGCAGACTCGCATCGATCTCGGATTCCGCACTGGCGACCTGTGGACGTTTCGCGTGGATCTCCCACAGGCGACGTACGAGGATCCGGAGCGCCTCAGGCAGTTCTACGACCGGGCGACGGATCGTCTGGCGTCGCTGCCTCGCGTTAGGTCCGTAGCGGTGGTCGACCACCTCCCCGTGCTTGGCGGCGTGTCGGTGACGCAACTCGAGGTCGAGGGGCGGCCCGTCGCGCGAAAGGCGGACCAGCCGTGGGCGACGCGCACATCGACGTCGGCCGGCTATCTCGAGACCGCCGCGATCCCGCTCATCGCCGGGCGAGCGCTCGCGCCAACCGATCGGCAGGACGCTCTGCCCGTCGTGGTGGTGAATCGGGAGCTTGCCAGACGGTACTTCGGATCCGCCGACCAGGCGCTGGGCAAGCGTGTGTCGTTAGGCAGGACCGATACGCCGCCGACGTGGCGGGTCATCGTTGGCGTGGTTGGTGATACTCGACCTGCAGACATTACGGCCCCGCCCAACCCGGAGGTGTATCTGCCACTCGCCCAGGAGGCGGCGCGGAACGTCAGCTTCATGCTGCGAGCGACCGGGGGAGACGCCACGGCGGCATCCATTCGGAGCCTGATGCGCGAAATCGATCCCGCGTTGGCCGTGTACGAGCTGCGAACGATGGACCAGGCGCTGGCGATCGAACAGTCGTCGGACGTGATGCTGACGGGACTCTTCGTCTCCTTCGCGGTGATTGCGCTCGTCCTCGCGGCCACCGGGCTCTATGGCGTGATTGCGTACCTCGTGAGTCAACGAACCCGCGAGATCGGAATTCGGATCGCGCTCGGAGCCGTTCCAGGCGTGGTGGGTCGCATGGTGCTCGGCGAGGCAGCCGTGCTGTTCGGGGTCGGGATGCTCCTTGGCCTTGGCGTTGCGCTGCTGCTGGCGCGCGGGATGCGCTCGTTTCTATACGGGATCGGACCGGTAGATCCGCCAACATATATCGCGGCCGCGGGCGTGCTGGCCGGCGTTATGTTCGTGGCGGCTTTCGTTCCCGCGCGCCGCGCCATGCGGGTGAACCCGTTGAGTGCCTTGCGATCCGACTGAGCAAAGGGCGGCGTCGGATCCCGGATTCCGAACCCGCCCAGGGGCCGTCACGGTATCCTCGCGGTCGTGTCACGTCGCGTCGTGTCACGCCTCGTCGAGTCGCGGCGTACTGAGTCTCGTCGGACCGAGTCCCGACGCACGCTGTCCCGCCGGACCGAGTCGCGACGCGCACGGACGTCCGGACGATAGTTGCTATCCGGTCGCAGGACTTCCGGCAAAACGGTCGTGTCTCGCCGCGGGGGAGCCGGCGGCGGAGGCGGCACTGGTGGGGTCGCAAAGCTCACGTGAAGCGCCGTCAACACGAATTCGAAATCGGCGGATCCGAGATTCTGCTGATCGCGGAAGCACTGGATTCCACGTAGGGTGCGCTGGCCGATGACGCCGTCGGCCTTTCCGACGTCGCACCCCGCGCGGGTCAGTGCCTGCTGCAGCTCGAGCGCCTGCCCGGACGAGAACCCGTAATTGGCACGCCCCACTCCAAAGCGCACACTCGAGCGACCAAGGTCTGTTTCGCCGCGGGCCTCGAGCTGAACGCGACGCGTCGTGTCCTGCGTCGGCGTCCTCGTCGTGTCGCGACGACGTGTCGTGTCGGTTTGTGCCGAAGCGGCAATGGGTCTCGCGGTGAGCGCCGCGATCCCCAGAAGCACGACCATGATGCGTGACATCTTCCCTCCTGTCGGACAACTCGGATCGCCAACAGTCGAGCGGCCCCGCCAAACCACGCTTGGGCTCGGCTGGGGCAGAACCCTGAGATCGATCCACCTGTTGTAAAGCGCCACGCTGAGGCAGCAAATTAGACGCCCGACCTGACAAACATCCCGGATGTAGGTCGATTATAGTCGAGGCACAGGCATGATCGACGATTCATCCTTCGCCGAATGGGCTCGCGAGCTGCGAAACCGCCGTCCGGCCTACCGCATTGACACCCGGGACGCGGTCGATCGGCAGTTCACCTCGTTCGCGCTGAGCGAGGGACTGGCGATCGTCACCACCCCGAGTGGCGACGTCCCGTCGGCGGACGCACCGTATCTGTTCGGCGTTCGCCTGACGCAGAGTGGTGAGAAGCTCGTCCGCGAGCGAGCCGACTGAAGCGCCTAACGACCAGTCCGTCGCACCCGTCTCGCTCGAGTCAAACGAGCGTCGCTCGTTTCGGGACTCCGGGATGACTCATCGCAGCGTCAACTCGTAGGCCGAGATCGCGTACCCACTGGCCTCGAATCGTCGCTCGGGCCCGATGATATAACGGTTCGCGAGCTGCTCAAGCGGCGCCGAGTTCCCTGCGTTAGGCAGGGCGACGTAGACCAGCGATCGCGGGGGCTTCCGCGCCTGGGCAATGAGCCAGAGCCGGTCCATGACCATCGGCCTGAACGAGCCCGTCCGCCGCAGCGTCCTTCGCCACGTGGACCGGTCGAGCCGGCCGACGCTGTACCACTCCATGTAGCGGGGAACGGCGATGACCGTCGCGGTATCTCGCACCAGCGTCGCCACGACCGAGTCGGTCAGGTCGTGCAATCGCGTGAACTCGAGCGAGTACGCGAGCTGGTCACGGCCTGCCCCACAGCATTCGCGCGTGACACTCGTCATGATCAGCATCGGATGGGCCCCGAAGCGGAAGGTCCCCCACAGCTGGCGCGACACCGGGTCCACGGTTCGCAGCGCGGACACAACGAGCAGCGCGATATAGGTGCCTAACGCCACGCGCCGACCGCTGGGTTGAAGGCCCAACCTGACGAGCGCCACGTAAGCCACTGGGAGCAGCAGTCCGGTTCCCGCCATGAGGTACCGGACGTTGCTGAAGGTGGTATACCGCGTCAGCGCGATGAGCGTCCCGACCGACGCGAGCGTGAGGAACGCGATCACTGCGCGATCGGCACCCGCGACGACTCGTGCTGACCGCCGCAGGGCAATCCGAACGAAGCCCGTGACGGCGTCCAACGCGATCGACGCGGTGAGAAGCCACGCGAAGTTCAGCACGAACAACATCGCCACAAAACTCACGAACGCATGATTCAGCCGCGGCACGAGCAGTCTCTCGAAGAGCGACGGCCCACCGGTTTGCCACAGCGCGTTCTCACCCGGCCGGAAGGTGTGGAACGCCAGCACGTAAGCGGCGTAGGCGACGAGCGGTGCGACCGTGGGCGCAAGCGGTATCAGCGCGCGGAGCCGCGCCGTGAACGTCCCGGGTGTGACCGCGAGCACCCACACGACGCAACACGCGAGTAACACGGCGAACAACAGGACGCCGGTCTCCTTCGAGAAGGCCATCGCCGTACCCGCCGCGGCGCACCAGATCCATCGACGTTCGATCAACAGCACCGTGCACCAGATCGTGCCCGCCAGGACGGGAAGGTCCAGTGACGGTTGGATCACCGACGCGAGGAACGCCGGCTGAAGCAGAAACGCAGCCGTCAGCAGAGCGATATCAGTGTCGTGCCCTCCGCCAGGAAACGCCCTGCGCATCAGCCGATGAAAGCCGATCGTGGCCACGGCCAGCACCGTCCCGTTCACCAGTACAAGGAGGAACTGGTTGCCGAGGTCGAGCAGCTGCATCGCGCCGAGTACGCCGGAATAGACGTAGGCAGGGTGTCCGCCGCAGCGGAAGAAAGCCAACGCGAAGTGATTCGCGGCGACGTCCATCGCGCACTCGGCGTACACCCAGCCATCCCACATGGGGACGAAGTCGAAGTGCGGCGCCAGCAGCAGCAGAGCTGTCGCGGCAGCGACTATCAGAACTGCGCGTGACGATCGGACGCGGGGCAAGATTTCCCTGGGCAAGGGCGTAGGGATTTGTGCCCACACGCCCGAATTTGCAAGCTCTATGAGCCGTGGGCGCCTTCGCCAGGGTCGCGTTCGTACTCGCGGCGGGAGGCGTCTACGACGTGGCGGCGTAGTAGCGGGTCACGCTTTCCCTGCGCCATGTCCGCCAACTTGCCGCGACACGGTCTCGGCGTTAGCCGACGGCGAGCTGTTTGGGCCGCGGTGTGTGTGCGCCTAACGGCGCGACGAGCCGGCGCCGCGGGAACGCGAGGCGTACCAGACGAACGCGATATGCCGCGAACACACTGGTGGCCGGGTGTGGTTCGCTGTCAGGGAGCCGCCTACGGATCAGGGAATCAGGAGCTTCGACCAGCTTCCGAGGCAACGCATTGTCGAAAGTCCTCCCAGTCCGCGCGCGCGCGTATCGCGTACTGTCGCGCGAACGCGAGCAGTCGACGGCGCGTGGGCTTGGAGCGTGCGAACGAGATCAAGGCGTCTATGCCATCGGCGCCACCATGCGATGCCCCACGCAGCTGCGCCCAGGCCGTGAGCTCGCCCATCGTCGCCACGGCTCGCCGAAGCCTGCCGACACGACCGTCCCACGCAGCGAGATCCAGCCGGTCTGCGACGGGTTGCAGCTCGCGAACGACGAACGGTCTCGATCCGATGATCATTCCCGACAACAGGTCGGGCGGAATGGCCTGCATGCGTC
This sequence comes from Gemmatimonadaceae bacterium, assembly GCA_036509075.1. GTDB lineage: Bacteria > Gemmatimonadota > Gemmatimonadetes > Gemmatimonadales > Gemmatimonadaceae > JAJKIV01. Next base: position 5,825 of record DATCGG010000277.1, on the reverse strand, counting down.
GCTGGACCTGGATGACCCGCTCGGCGTGGTTCTTTTTCATTGGCTGGCGGTCAGCCATCGATGACGCCAGGTGAACGGCCAGCGCTGACGGTCTCGCCGCCTTGACATCGAGGATCCGTTCGTCTCGAGCACCCGGACCGCGGATGAGGACCGCATAACGCGGCACGCCGAGGCTGCCCGTGCCCGCGATCCGCCCCACGACATCGAGCACGCGATAGAACCCGGGCTCTGGCTGATGCGCCGCGAACCTCGCGATGCTCTGCGCGACGCGCCGTCGCTCAGCGACCGGCAGCGTGAAGGTCCGCTTGTCGTTGATCCGAAGCCGTCGGCGACCGTCCCGCACGATGGTGCGTTCATCGAGGAGCTGTTGCTGCGTGCGGTTCTCGACCGACCGCAGCAGGTCGCGTATCCACCCCGTCGCGATCGAGCGCTCGATCCAGCGCGCTTTGCCCGTTACCAGCGCTGCGGCGTAGCCCTCGAGAAAACTGCTTTCGAGCTCGCGCACGCTCTGCGCTTGGAGACCTAACGATTGTGCGGCGAGTCGGACGCTGGTCAGGAACCGGGCGGTGTCGCGCGTGGCGGGGGCGAGGGCGGCCTCGTCGAAGTCGTTGAGGTCGAAATAGGCCAGGCCGTTGTCTCCTCGGTAGCTGCCGAAGTTCTCGAGGTGGAGGTCGCCGCAGCACCACGCGAGCGGGGCGTCGTCGAGCGCGGTGCCGCCCATGGACCCCCAATCCTCCCAGAAGAGATGCGCGGTCCCGCGAAAGAACACGAACGGATCGCGGCTCATCGCGCGATACTTCCGGGCGACGAGCTCCGGGCGACGTCCGCGGTTGAAAGTCTCGATTCGTTTCCACACGGGCCGGTCGCACTGCGTTCGCAACGAAGCGCGTTGTGTCGTTCGAGCCATCCGTGTTGCCGTCGGTTAGGTGTAACGAGCGGGTGTCAACGTTTTCGCATGCTAGCCACGTCTAGCTTGTCTGCCAGTGACACGTGTGACGGATATCCGATGAGTCCGCCTGCCACAGGAGCTCGATCGTCCGCTGCGGTCGGGGCCATCCCGACGCATATTCCACGAACAGCACGTCGCTTATCACTCGTGGCTCGTGCAGCACGCCCGGTGACCGTGGCTCATGGAACAACCGCCCCGAGAAGAGGTTACTCGGCTCCTCGATGAACTGCAGCGGGGTGACGGCGCTGCGTTCGATAAGCTGGTCCCGCTCCTATACGCGGAACTCCGAGAAATCGCCCACCGGCAGCGCCGGCGCTGGCACGGTGATGAGACGCTCGACACGACAGCGCTTGTCCACGAGGCATACCTCAAGCTCGTCGATCAGAGCCGGGCGGGGTGGGAGACGCGGGCCCACTTTCTCGCCGCCGCCGCGCGCGTAATGCGCCACATCCTCATCAACTACTCCCGGTATCGTCGCCGGAAGAAGCGCGGCGGTGACCTGCGGAAGCTCTCGCTGGATGAGGTCGGCGAACAGCTGCCCGTCGAGCTCGCGATCTCCGAGAGCAACATCGACATGCTCGTGGCGCTCGACGCGTCGCTGAAGACGCTCGAGCGAGTGAACCCGCGTGAGAGTCGTATCGTCGAATGCCGGTTCTTTGGTGGCATGACGATCGAGGAGACGGCCGTTGCGCTCGGGATCTCGACCGCGACGGTGAGCCGCGGATGGGCGCTGGCGCAAGTGCGGCTCTACCAGGACCTGCATCGCGAGCTCGAGGTCTGAGGACGCGCATGGACTTGGAGCGCGAAGACAGACTCGAGCTCCTGTTCGAGCGTGCGGCGGCGCTCCCGTCGGGCCAAAGAAGCGCGTTCGTGGAGGCCGCGTGTGGAGCGGACCCAGAGCTTCGTGCCGTCCTCACGGCACTCGTCGCCGACTCCGACGACGCGCACGCCTACGTCGAGCGCGTGGCGGGCCCAGTCGTTGCGACCGCCATCCGCGCCACGTTAGGCGACACGTCGGTCGGCACGCACGCCAACGGTCGGAACGGTGGTCCGGACACGTTCGCCGGACAGCACATCGACCATTTCCGTGTGCTCGATCGACTCGGGAGCGGAGGCATGGGCGTCGTGTACAAGGCGATCGACGTCAGGCTCGATCGGACGGTAGCGCTCAAGTTTCTGCCGCCGCACCTCGGCACAGACGAGCAGGCCAAGCGGCGCTTCGTCCACGAAGCCAAGGCCGCATCCGCGCTCGACCACCCGAACATCTGCGCGATCCACGAAACCGGGGAGACCGCCACGGGCCAGCTCTTCATCGCGATGGCCCATTACGAGGGCGAGACCCTCAAGGAGAAAATCGCGCGAGGGCCGCTGCCGATCCGCGACGTCCTCGACTACGTCGCCCAGATCGCCGCAGGACTCCAATGCGCACACGATGCCGGGATCGTCCATCGTGACGTGAAGCCCGCCAACCTGATCGTGACGTCTGATGGGCGCGTGGCGATCCTGGACTTCGGGCTGGCGAAGATCGCGCGCACCGAGGTCACGCGTGAGGGTGCGGCGGTCGGAACCGTGGCGTACATGAGCCCCGAGCAGACTCGCGGCGTCGACGTCGATGTGCAAACCGACATCTGGAGCCTCGGCGCCGTGCTGTACGAGTTACTCACCGGACAGCGGGCATTCTCCGGCGAGACCGACGAGACGGTGATCCACGCGATCCGCCACGATCAACCGCGACCCGTTCGCCTGCTGCGTCCGGACGTACCCGCTGGCGTGGCTGTGGTCGTCAGTCGTTGTCTCACGAAGGATCCGACTCGCCGCTACTCGCGCGCGGACGAGCTCGTGTCCGACGTGCGAACGCTGCAGCAGGGCGGCAGCCTCCGACGGTCGCTGCGACCGAAGCACGTTCTTCGCTCTGCTGCCACCGCGATACTCGGCAGCGTCCTGCTGCTCACCGGGCCGGGCCTAACGCGCGTTGCGCATCGCGTGGATCCGGAAGCGTTCAGCCTCTACCTGCGGGGCAAGCGGACGGCCGACAACGCGGAGAGCCTCGCGTACTTCACGCAGGCCATCGCGAAGGATTCCGTCTTTGCGCCGGCGTACTCCGAAGCCGGCATTCGGTATGTCTGGGCGCACGACCGGGACAGGGCCGAGCAGGCGATCGAGAAGGCGATCGCACTCGACCCGTCCCTCTCGGACGCCTACGAGGCGCTCGGCCTGCTCCGGATGTGGCTGGACTGGAATTGGCCCGCGGCCGAAGCCGCGCTCCGGCGCGCGATCGACTTGAACCCGCACAACGCCCGTGCGCATCACGAGCTGGGCCAGCTGCTCACTCGCGTGGGTCGCTGCGATGATGCCATCCCGGAGGTCGAGCGTGCGGTCCTCGAGAATCCCGTCTACCCGAACTTTCAGAGCGGCCTCGCCGAGGTGTACCTCAACTGCCGACGGTACGAGCGTGCGATCGACGAATTCGAGAAGGCGCTTCCGCTCGCACGGGACTCGGACGCGATCTATCGTGACATTGGCGACGCATACTTCTTCCAGGGACAGTACACCACCGCGCTCGCGTCCTATCGCAAGGCGCGGTGGGTTCCAGGGTGGGCCTATGTGCCGTTAGGCGATCGTCAACGAGCGCTGGCACAGATCGACACGCTGACACGTCGTTGGGCAGCAGGCACGGCGGCTCCGTACGAGCCATACCTGCTGGCCAAGCTCTACACGAGCCTCGGCGACCGGGACCAGGCGATCACCTGGTTGGAGCGACTGTACGGCGCGCGCACGGGTCTGGTCGTGTATCTCAAGGTGCAGCCGCACTTCGATCCGCTCCGCGGCGAGCCGCGCTTTCAGGCCCTGCTCAAGAAGGCCGGACTGACCGACTGAGCGTGTCGGTGCCGAGCGTGTCGCCGCATAGGCCGCCTAACGCTCCACAACGCCGTGCCGACCAGTGTGCCCGATACGTTCCGAACACGCCGCCTCCGCCGCACTTGCCGCTCCCGTGCATCTCGTCGAGCGCCGGCGACAGCTCGCCTTCATCGGAGCACTCACCAGGAGGCGGCTCGAAGCGCAGGTGTCGCCCTTTGATCGTGCCAACCACGGGTCCTGAAAAGGTATTGGGGAATGTCGTTCCGTCGGTCGCGGCGCAGACGCCGACCTGATCGAACGATCCACTGAACGTGGCACCGGTCTGGACGAACGTGTACGTGCCGTCGGTGCTGCACTTGAACGACTTCGAGCCGGAGTGGTCGCCCGAGAAGTCGTAGAGAACGAATGTGGCGTCCTCGTGGAATTGCCAACCGCCGCTGACATCAATGGCTACGCCGTTGACCGCCGTGTCCTTCGCCATGCGTGGCGCCGCCGACATCGGGAGCAGGCGCGGCGCTGAAATTGAGTTGCCGTCGCAGCCGCAGAGGATCAATGCCGCGAGCACCGGCAGGGTGTGATGACCTCGCATCGGGTCTCCCTAATCATGGTGAGCACAGCAGTCGCGTCGTGTTGGGCAGATACGACGGCGGTCTGACGCGCGACACGCCTGGCGCTACCTCATTCACACCAAAATCGGGCGGATTCTTATCACCGCTCTAGCTACTGGCTGACCGGGGCGCCGGCTCACAACTTGTTTGCAGCGCAGGTGTGGTTCGAACCCGCGTACGTCCGCGCAAACGCCATGCAAATCGCCGAGCAGCTCAGCAACGCCCTCCGCGATCGCTACCGCATCGAGCGCGAGATCGGCCGCGGCGGGATGGCGACTGTTTACCTCGCGCGCGACGTGCGCCACGAGCGATTCGTCGCGCTCAAGGTGCTGAATCCCGAGCTCGGTGCGGTGCTCGGCGTCGACCGATTTCTCGCCGAGATCCGGGTCACGGCGCACCTGCAGCATCCCAACCTGTTGCCGCTCTTCGACAGCGGGGAAGCGAGCGGTCTCTTGTTCTATGTGATGCCATTCGTCGAAGGCGAGTCGCTGCGCTCGTGGCTCGACCGCGAGAAACAGCTCCCAATCGCCGACGCGATCCACGTAGCGATCTCGGTTGCCGGCGCCCTGGAATACGCGCATGCGCACGGTGTCGTCCATCGTGATCTCAAGCCCGAGAATATCCTCATTCAGGCAGGCGAGCCGCTGGTCGCCGACTTCGGGATCGCCCTGGCGGTGAGCAACGCCGGCGGAGCCCGCGTCACGCAGACCGGCATCTCGCTCGGCACGCCGCAGTACATGTCCCCTGAGCAGGCGACTGGCGATCGCGGCATCGACCGCCGCAGCGACGTGTACTCGCTCGGCGCCGTGCTCTACGAGATGCTCGTCGGCGATCCTCCGCACACGGGTAGCACGGCGCAGGCGATCATCGCGAAAGTGCTTACCGACAAGCCACGGTCGGCGCGCGCGTTCCGCGACTCGGTGCCCGAGCACATCGCGGAGGCCGTCGACGTCGCTCTGGCAAAGTTGCCCGCGGACCGGTTCGCGACGGCCGCCGAATTCTCGCACGCGCTCGCCAGTAAGTCGGTCGTGATACCGGCAGGTGCGCTGACGCCATCCAGGCGGCGGTCCTATGTACGAGATGCGCGCAGTTGGGTAGCCGCGGCGGCTATCGCCGTCGCCGCCGTGGCCCTAACGAGCACCGTTGGGACGCGTGAAAGCGACGACCGCCCGCTGCTGCGCGCGACAATCCTGCCGCCGCCGGGCGAAGACTTTGCCGGCGGCGAAGGGATGGCGCTGAGCAACGACGGCACCATGCTCGCCTTCACCGTGCTGCGAGCGCCACCGCGGGCGCGTCTCTTCGTGCGGCCGCTGAACGCCGACGTTTCGCGCGAGATTCCGGGCACTGCGGGCGCGACATTTCCATTCTGGTCGCCGGACAACAAGCAGATCGGATTCTTTGCGAGCGGC
>DATCGG010000276.1:0-7625 GCA_036509075.1 Gemmatimonadaceae bacterium | reverse complement strand
GCCCGGGTCTTGAGGCTTGTATCGGAACGGATAGGCGACCCAGAGCACTCCGTCCAGGCTTCCCTGGAACTCGATCTCGTAGCGCCCCTCGGTCATGACGGCGAAGAGCCCGTAGGCGTTCGCGATGCGGAACGGATCCAGCACGCGGAACGGCCGCGTCCATGACGCGAACGCGCTCTGCACGAAGAACGCAACGATGGTCGCGCAGAACAGGTAGCCGAGCGCGCCGCGCTCGGCCCATTGCGTCACGGGATGGCGAGCGGGCGGTGTAGCGGAAGCTTCCGCTGGCATCGGCAGCCAGCGCGCGAGCAATCGATCGTCCAGCAGGAGGACTCCGAGCGCCAGAACGAGGTAGTTCAGGAACGCGTAGTTCGCCGTGGCAATGATCCCGATCTGGAGCGCGGTGACGATGGCGGCGCACGTTAGGCGGAACGGCCGCGGCAGGAACACGGCCCAGACGATCAGTAGCTCAACGAGCAGCGTGAAGATCACCGTGCCCGCGTGATACCAGTGCGGCAGGTGCTGGACGTACCAGCCGATCCACGTGGGCAGCGGCCCGTTCTGGTAGTACTCGTCCATGGCGGTGAAGTCGCGCCAGTGTGGATCTCCGCTCGCGAGCTTGACGACGCCCGACTCGAAGTAGATCCGGAACCACTCCCAGCGCAGCATGAAGAGGCTGAACGCCGACGGCGGATGCGTCGCGCCGAGCTTCGGGCGTAGGCCGCGCGGCGCGAAGAAGATCGAGAGAAATCCGGCCTCGAGCAGCATCCCGTCGGACTGGTACGACGAGAAGTCCTGGAGCGCCGCGATACACGAGAGAAACAGCAGCGTGCATAACGCGACGGTCACCTTCGGGGCGATGTTGGCGACCAGCAGCAGCGAGCACACGACGCCGGCGGCGACAATCAGTGTGAGCGTCGTGTCACCGGCGTTGAACCAGAGCAGCGTGGGCGCGTACCAGAACTGCCTGATGCCCGGGAGCTCGCGATGGACGAGGGCGAGGTACTCGCCGGCGGGAAGAATTCCCCGCTCGCCGATGAGCCCGTGGATCTGGAACGCGAAGGAGTAGAACGCGGAGAGGAAGATGAGGCCGAGCGCACGGAGGAAGAGCCATCGCGGCCAGAGGTAACCGGGCGGGCCCGCCTCCGCGGATGCGTTCACCGGGGTGGCGCGACGGCGATGCGACCGCGCGAGACGACAAGTCCGACGTTGCGAAGCGCGGCCACATCGTGCAGCGGATCACCCCGAACGGCGACGAAATCAGCGGACATGCCGGCATCGAGTCGGCCGACGCTATCGCTAATGATGAGCGCCTTCGCGGCGTTGATGGTGGCTGCCTGGACGACCTCGAGCGGCGACAGCCCGGCCGCGACGAGCGCTTCCATCTCGTCGACGCCACGACCGTGCGGAAGCACTCCCCCGTCGGTTCCGAACACGAACATCACGCCCGCCGCGTGGGCTGTACGGACAGCAGCGACGAGCGCGCGCGCGACAACGCTCGTGTCTCCGGCGGTAAGCGAGGCGATCGTGGGACTCATCCACATGCCCTGCCTGCGCATGGTGGCCGCAAGCGTCGAGTCGATGTACGCAGCGTGTACGAGTCCGTCGACGTCGGCGGCGAGCGCCGCACGCACGGAACCGCGACTGACGGCGTGCGCCGTAACCACGCGGTTCACAGCGTGCGATGCGTCGACGATCGCGTAGAGCGCGCCCCTCGGAATCTCCACACTATCCGGTGCCGCGTAGGCGACCGTTGGCCACGCCGACAGGCAGACCTTCGTCAAGTCAGCACCCGCGGCAAGATTCCGCTGAACACGCTCGACATAGGCATCGGCGCCGCCGGCGACTCCGATGCCGGTGAACTCGCAGACCCCGCCCTTCGCCCCGACCCAGATTCCCGCGGCGAGTACGCGGGGACCCTCGATCTGGCCAGCGTTTATCGAGTCTCGCAGCACGAGGAGCTGATGCGACAACGCGCCCTGGTCCACGACTGTCGTGAACCCGGCACGCAGGTCCGCGAGCGCGTTTGCACGTACAGATCCTCCAATGGTGAGGTGGACGTGTGCATCGATCAGGCCTGGAAGGACGGCCATGTCACCGGCGTCGATCACGCGCGACGCTCTGCGGGGATTGAATTCCGCGGCGGGTACGATTCCGACGATGCGCGTCCCCTTCACGAGCAGCACCGACGGCTCGCGATATCGCCCGTGCGCGACATCCAGTATTCGTGTCGAGCGAACGGCAAGATCAGCGCGCGGTGCGGCCACGGGCGCTACACTTCGCGACCTGCATGCGACCGTGCTAGCGCAAAGCAGGGCCAGGACGAGAGCTCTCATGCTGCCACGCTACGCTCGCGACCGCCAATACACTTCGGCGAATTGTTCGGCTTCCGTCCGAAACGGAACACCAGTCGGCTCCGCGAGACGACCATACCAACTGAGGAACCAGGTGGCCGCTGCACGCCGGTCGCGCGATGCGATCCCGCGAAACGTGTACATCCCGCGCTCGACCACCGCGTAATTCTCGCGCCAGATTTCCGCCCACGCCTCGTTTTCGTGCTGAAACGCTGCGATCCGCTGCTCGAGCGCGTCGTCGGGGACCCGACGGGCCCGGTACCGCTCCATCAGCATAAAGCTTCGATGCGCCGCGCGGATGGCCGCGTCACGCATCCCGCCACCGTACGACTCCTCGGCCAGAAACCGGTCGGCCCAGATGGTCGCGTCGAAGGACTTCGGCCGGAGTGATGGCATCGCGAGGTACACCAGCGTCTCGGACTCGAGGCTCGCCAGCATCTCGTTGTCTGCCATCTTTGCCGCCCACGCCGACCACGACATCGAGTCCTCGTACACGAGCATCGCCATGTGCGCGACCTCGTGCAGGTAGAACAAGTCGTGAATCGCGGCGTTGTCGTAGCTCCGCGTGCCGAGCACGTTCCACCAGGGTGAGAAGTGCGCGCGCTCGATGCGTGGGTCGCTCAGCTCGCCGACGAAGCGCGGATAGTCGGCGAGGCGCTCGATCCACCCGTAGACGTACCCGCCGGGGACGTGGCTTTCCTGGAACTCCGGCGTTCGCCACAGCGCCTTGAAGTAGGCGTGAATCTCCTCACGCTCGACGAGTGCCTTGACGTCATGCATGGAGAGTCGGCTCGGTCTCCGGTGCCCTGAGCAACCGATCCATTGTCGGCGTTAGGCACCAGCGGTACCCGTTGCCGCGCCGAAAGGCGGCAGGGTAGTTCCCCGCCGGTGTCGACGCGAGTAGTATGACGTCGCTCGCGCGGAGTGGAATTCCATGCCTCGCGCAGAGAAGGCGGCACGCCTCGGCCTGAATCGATTGATACTTCGACGGCAATGTGGTCGGCCCCGCCGTTTCGCGAATCAGCGAAGCGCCGAGGTAGAGAGAGAAGATGTTCTTGAACCACCTGTTCCCCTCGAGCCCGAGCATCGGCGATCGGCTCAGCACGCCGCCGGCACGATGGTAGAACACGCCGAAGATCTTGGACAGCGAGAAGAACACGTAGCGGACGTTAGGTGAGGCGAGGTCGATCCGCGGCAGCTGAGGTGTCGCTCCGACATATGCCAGATCGATGGCGACCTCCACCCCGACCCGGCCCGTCGCCTCGAGAAACCCGGAGAAGTCCGCCCACGCATTGCCATCGATGGCACTCGGCTGACTGACATACCAGCGATGCACGGTATGTGGCGCGTATTGCACGTCCGCCCAGGCATCGCGATCGTGCGCGATGACCGGAATGCCGGCTGCTCGCGCGTACGCCGCATAACCCTCGTATTCCCCGGCGAATATGTGAATCGCCGCGGCTCGCCGCTCAGCCGCGGCGCCGTGCGCCAGATTCCACACACTCTCTCGGATCGCTTCGCTCGATCCGTTCGTCACGTAGCGGTGCGACAGCTCGTGCAGGCCATGCACGTCGGAGCCAACCCACGACTGCCAGGCGTCGAGGAACACGACGTGCGCGAGGTCCTGGCGATCCTCGTACGGCGTCTCGTACAGCTCGTTAGGTCGCTCCGCCCAGAGTCGGGCAACCATGGCGCGTGTTTCGGGCAGCACCAGCCCGTAGACGGCCGACGAGAATCCGTCCAGGACTGGTATTGCCGGTGGACCGAGCAGCTCCGCGGGTTGCGTCACGCGGATTGATCTATCACGGACGACTCGTCGCGTCCACCGCCTTCGGCACCACATAGCGGTTCCATGAGGCCGACCTGCATCTCGGTTGCCGGCTCGAGCACCTTGCAGGGGATGCCGTTGTACCCGGCGATCGAGCGGTCGTTAGGCTGATGGCGACGTGGAGGTCATGGAACGTGACGTCCCACCATTTGCGTCCCGGCGTGGTGAAGGCGGCGCATGCTGCGGAAGCTCGCGGACGGTTGGACGACTCGGGCCGACACGGCGCGAACGCCGTCGGTGCGAACTGGATACAATATACTGAATCTTGCGCGCCGCCGCGCCGCGCGCTCGACGCACATTGGACCCTTCGCTAATCGACGCGTTCAACCGGTGGAACGCATGCTTTCGTGTCCTTCCACCGCGGAGCAATATCATGAGTGTCGCCAAGATCACCGAGATCCAGGCCTCGTCGAAAAAGAGCTTCGACGATGCGATCCAGGCCGGACTCTCTCGCGCCAACAAGACCCTGCGCGACGTCACGGGAGCATGGATCAAGAGCCAGAAGGTGACAGTCGAGAACGGCAAGATCACCGAGTATCGCGTGCTGATGAAGGTGTCGTTCATCCTGCAGGACAAGTGATCACGAGGGTACCGGTGTAACCGGTATCCCGAGCCCCCTTGTCATTCCGAGCGAAGCGAGGAATCCTCAGGCTCCCGAGAGAGCGCCCTCTTTCGGGACGACCGCGATCCTTCGCTTTGCTCAGGATGACAACGTGACCACTCGCGCCACCGGCAGCTTTGACGTCAAGATCACTCCGATCGCCACCGATACCCCGGCCGAAGGCTCTCCGCTCGGCCGCATGTCGATCGACAAGCAGTTCCACGGCGACCTCGAAGCCACGAGCACCGGACAGATGCTCACCGCCGGCACGTCGATCAAGAACTCCGCCGGCTATGTCGCCATCGAGCGCGTCACCGGCTCGCTGCACGGCAAGACGGGCACCTTCGCCCTGCAGCACAACGCCACCATGACCCGCGGCGCCGGTGCCCTGAATATCGTCGTCGTGCCGGACTCTGGCACCGGCGAGCTGACCGGGCTGTCCGGCAATCTCAGCATCGAGATCACTGGCGGAAAGCACGGCTACGTGTTCGAGTACGCCCTCGACTGACATCACGTTAGGCACCGGGAGCGACCGCGATGATCACCGGCATTCACGCCCTCCTGTACTCGAAGGACGCTGACGCGACTCGCGCGCTCTTTCGCGACGTCCTCGGGTTCTCCGCCATCGACGCCGGACGCGGCTGGCTGATCTTCGCCCTCCCGCCCGCGGAGCTTGGCATCCATCCCGAAGAAGAAGGCGGCGAAAACCGGGCGGAGCTCTACGCCATGTGCGACGACATCGACTCCACGGTGGCCGACCTACACAACAAAGGGGTGGACGTCGCACGACCGGTGAGCGACCAGGGGTGGGGCCGAGTGACCGCGATTCGACTGCCTGGCGGAGGTGAGCTCGGCTTGTACGAGCCGCGGCATCCAACCGCGCTCGCCCTGGCGATCGAACAGGCGATCGAGAAGGCGCCAAAGTCATGACCCTGTCTCGATGCCGGGCGTACAGATTCGATCGATGTGACTCGCACGTTAGGATCGTTGCAGACCTTCCACCCCTCATCTACGGAGCTACATGTCACCGTTCCTCGCCGAGCTGTTTGGGACCGCGCTGCTGATCCTGCTGGGCGATGGTGTCGTTGCGAACGTCGTACTCGGTGAAACGAGAGGTCATAACTCCGGCTGGATCGTGATCACGGCAGGTTGGGCATGCGCCGTGACGATCGCCGTCTATTGCGTGAACAGCATCAGCGGCGCCCACCTCAATCCCGCGGTGACCGTGGCACTTGCGGCCACCGGCGCCTTCCCGTGGACGCAGGTGCTCCCGTACATCGTGGCGCAGGTGCTCGGCGGATTTCTGGGCGCCGTGATCGTCTGGCTGGCTTACCTTCCGCACTGGAGCGTGACACCAGACCCCGAACGCAAGCTCGCCGTCTTCTCCACGATACCGGCGATCCGCAAGCCCGGCCCGAATTTTCTCTCGGAGGCGATCGGGAGCTTCGTGCTCGTGCTCGCGATTCTTGCCGTCTTTTCGCCGGGCAACTTCGTGCCCGGGTCCGATCTCGCGAAGGGCTTCGGCCCCGTGCTGGTCGGGGCGATCGTGTGGGCCATCGGCCTGTCGTTAGGCGGACCGACCGGCTACGCGATCAACCCGGCGCGCGACCTCGGTCCCCGCCTTGCCCATCTCGTGCTGCCGATCCCGGGAAAGGGAAGCTCCGACTGGGGCTACTCGTGGATCCCCATCCTTGGCCCGATCGCTGGGGGCGTGATCGCCGCATTCACCTACAAGCTCATCTGGAAGGCATGAAACACATCCTCGCGCTCGACCAGGGCACCACGAGCTCCCGCGCGATCCTCTTCGATCACGCAGGCTCCATCGTCGCCGTCGCCCAGAAGGAATTCCCGCAGATCTTCCCCAAGCCAGGATGGGTGGAGCACGACCCGCGCGACATCTGGTCGTCGCAGGCGGGCGTGGCCGCAGAGGCGCTCACGAAGGCACGCGTCCGGGCGGACGACATCGCGGCGATCGGGATTACCAACCAACGCGAGACCGCGATCGTGTGGGACCGTGCCACCGGCGAACCGATCATGAACGCGATCGTGTGGCAGGATCGACGCACGGCCGCGATCTGTGATCGGTTGCGCAAGCAGAAGCTCGAGCGCGTGATCCGTCGCAAGACGGGCCTCGTCATCGACGCGTACTTCTCGGCCACCAAGGTCCAGTGGATGCTGCAGAACGTGAAGGGCGCGAAGGCGAAGGCGAAAGCGGGCGAGCTCGCGTTCGGCACCGTGGATTCGTGGCTCGTGTGGAATCTCACAGGCGGCAAGGTGCACGTCACCGACGTGAGCAACGCGTCGCGCACGATGCTCTTCGACATCGCGAAGGGTCAGTGGGACGACGAGCTGCTCGAGATATTCGGTGTGCCGCGCTCGATGCTGCCCGAGGTGCGCTCCTCGAGCGAGGTATATGGGCACACCGAGCTGTTAGGCATGGCCGTGCCGATCGCGGGCATCGCGGGGGACCAGCAGGCAGCCCTCTTCGGGCAGGCGTGCCTCAAGCCCGGGATGGTGAAGAACACGTACGGCACCGGATGCTTCATGCTCATGAACACCGGCACGAAGCGGATCGCGTCGAAGCACAACCTGCTGACGACGATTGCCTGGCGCATCGGCGATCGCACCGAGTACGCCCTCGAGGGAAGCATTTTCATCGCCGGCGCCGTCGTGCAATGGCTGCGCGATGGCCTCGAGTTCTTCCGCTCGGCCCCGGAAATCGAGGCGCTCGCCGCCGTCGTCGAGGATACGGGTGGAGTCTACCTCGTCCCGGCCTTTGCCGGCCTGGGCGCGCCGCATTGGGATCCGCACGCGCGCGGCACGATCGTCGGGCTGACGCGCG
>DATCGG010000275.1:0-3056 GCA_036509075.1 Gemmatimonadaceae bacterium | reverse complement strand
CTCGCCGGCAGCGGCGCAGCGGTCGGACTCGTGTTCGCGAAGTGGGCGAGCCCGATGCTGGTGGCGCAGTTGTCGACGTCAGTCACGCGCGTGGCTCTGGATCTCTCGCTTGACTGGCGCGTGCTTGCATTCACCGCAGCGATCGCGGCTGCGACCGCCGTGCTGTTCGGGACCGCGCCGGCATTCAGGGCAACGAGCGTCGCGCCGATCGACGCGCTCAAGGAACAGAGTCGCGGTGCCTTGGGTGACGCGCGATCACGTCTCGCCAGCGGCCTCGTCGTCGCCCAGGTGGCGCTGTCGATGGTGCTCATCGTGGCGGCTGGGCTCTTGGTGGGGACGTTCGAGCGGCTCGTGACGCTGCCCCTTGGATTCGATGGCGATCGCGTACTCACGGTCAATGTAGACGTCACACGTGCGTCGACCGATCCGGGTAATCGCGTTCCTCTCTATCACCAGCTCGTCGCGGCTGTCGCCGCCGTTCCCGGCGTCGCCCATGCAGGTGCGTCGATGGGCATGCCGCTCGGCGGTAACAGCCTCCTTGGCTTCATCGACCTGCCGGGCGCGCCGCCCCCGCAACCCGAACCGGGTCCGGTGCCTTTCTGGAATTCACGGATGACGATGCTCAATCAGATCACGCCGGGATGGCTCGCCACGTACGGCACGACCGTCCTCGCCGGGCGCGATATCGACGAGAGGGATATTCCGGGGGCGCTTCCGGTCGCGCTGGTCAACGAGGCATATGCGCGCAAGTTCTTACCCAACCGGAACCCGATAGGAGAAGCGGTTACTTTTGTCGAGACTCCACCAAAGACAATCGTCGGAGTCGTGAATGACGCGGTGTACGTCTCAGTCCGTGATGGAGTGCGACCGACTGTCTACATACCGCTTGCGCAACGCGATGCTCGAGGGCCTCAGCAAGTGACGGCCACCGTCAACATCGCCGTTCGTGCGTCCGCGGGGTCCCCGGCCCTGCTCGCCCCTCGTGTGGCGGCGGCACTGACGGCGGTCGACCGTAATCTCACGTTTACCTTCCGACCGATGCAGGATCGGATCGATGCATGGCTCACGCAGGAGCGCCTGGTTGCGCTGCTGGCGGGATTCTTCGGCGCACTCGCCCTGCTGCTCGCCGCTCTCGGTCTTTATGGCGTGACCTCGTACGCCGTCACGAGACGACGCGCCGAAATCGGCATTCGGGTGGCGCTCGGGGCCGAGCCAGCGGGCATCTTACGGCTCGTGCTCGTGCGCGTATTCGCGCTCGTTGCACTCGGCGTCCTCATCGGCACGGCGGTCAGCCTCTGGTCATCGCAGTTCATCGCGAGCCTCCTCTACGACCTCCACCCGCGCGACACCGTCACACTGCTGGGTGCGGCGGTCACGCTGACGGCGGTCGGCGCGGTCGCCGGTTGGCTCCCGGCCCACCGTGCGTCACGGATCGATCCGACCGAAGTACTGCGGGACGGCTAGCGCGTTTTTGAAATCGATGTAGCGAAAGGCCTTGGTCCGGACGAATGGACTCAGGAGGGACCGACTCAACGCGGTGAGCCTGGTGTTGACAGTCGACACCAACAAAGCTTAGTGTCGTCATTCGACACCATGCCGCCAAACCCCGCTTCCGACGCGGGCGCGAAGTGATGAACCTCCGCGACCTGTTCCTGCGGATTCGCGCGCTGGTGGTCCGGCGCCGCGTCGAACGCGAGCTCGACGAGGAGCTCTCGTTTCACATCGCACGCGAGACCCAGAAGCACATCGCCGCCGGCCTGAGCCCAGCCGATGCCCATACGCTGGCGCGGGCGCGTTTCGGATCGTTGCCGCTTGCTGCCGACCAGTGCCGCGACGTTCGCGGAACCGGCTTCGTCGATGACCTGACGCGCGACGTCCTCTACGCATTGCGCACACTTCGTCGTGCTCCGCTTGCCGCCCTCACAATTGTGGCGACGGTGACGCTCGGGCTCGGCCTGGTGGCGGCGGTATTCTCGGTCTACAACTTTTTCCTGCTCCGCGTCGATGCCGTGCAGAGCCCCAACGAGCTGTTTGCCGTCGCGGTGGGACCGTGGACGGGACCCGACAATCGACCGGATGTCGTGTTCACACGGCGCGACTACGAGGCGATGCGCCGGGAGACGAGCGTCTTCACGGATGCCTTTGCGATGCAGGACGCCGTCACACGTCTCGAGAGCCGTCTCGCGCGATCCAACCTGGTCACCGCTAACTTCTTCCAGGTCCTAGGAGTCGAGGCAGCGCTCGGACGTTCGTTTCGATCTGGAGACGACGAGCGGGGTGGCGGGCAGCCGGCGATCGTGTTGAGTGACGTGGGATGGCGCAAGCTGTTCCGCGGCGATCCGACCGTCATCGGCCGCCGTGTGGTGATAGACGGCGCCCCGAATGAGATCGTCGGCGTCATGCCTGACGGCTTTCGAGGGCTCCTTATCAATCCGCCCGATTATTGGGCCGCACTTGCGCTCGTCGAAGAGCTCGGTGATGACGCTGTACGACGCGATGAGAACGCCGTCGAAATCGTTGGGCGGCTGAGGCCCGGCGTGTCGCGGACAGCCGCCACGGCTGCTCTTGCGCTCTGGGCGTCGGGGCGAACCGAGTTCAACAAGGTCTCCGGTAATCGCGTGCCGGTCCGGCTGACGCCGCGGCAGGGCACGCTGCCCACCGATGACGTCGCGTTGCAACTGTCCTTCGTCCCGCTGTTCTTCGCATTCGGACTGGTACTGGCGATCGGGTGCGCGAACGTCGCCAACCTGCTCCTCGCGCGCGGCGTCGCGCGCCAGCGGGAGATCGGCATCCGCTTGTCACTTGGCGCCTCACGCCGGCGCATCATCCGGCAGTTGCTCACCGAGAGCCTCCTGCTTGCGCTCGCGGCGGCCGCAGGCGCTCTTCTCGTCGCGCAGGTGTTTCTCCAGAGCGCCCTTTCAGCGGTGATGACGACGATACCGCCGGAGTTCGTGCAGTTCGTAAGCCTGCTGAACCTGGCCGCCCCTGCCGCGGACTGGCGTGTGCGGATATTCCTGGTGGCTGGCGCCGTAGTATCCACCGTGTTCTTCGGCCTC
>DATCGG010000274.1:0-11866 GCA_036509075.1 Gemmatimonadaceae bacterium | reverse complement strand
GTGGGTCCACGTCTACGACCAGCGTCTTCAGCCCGCGTCGAGCGAATGCGGCCGCAAGATTGACGGAGGTCGTCGTCTTTCCAACTCCACCCTTTTGACTGACGACAGCGAGCACATGCCCCACGGCTATGGCTCGGTCAGTTCGCGGGCGGCCCGAGGCTCGGTGCCGTTGCGCAAATCATCCAGGGTCTGCTGGGCGTGCCGGACCCAGCGCTCCGATTCCGCGCCGGACGGGGGCTGTTTCAGAAACGCCTCGAGATGCTGAATCGCGCCGTCGGCGTCTCCCTTCTTCAGGAGAAGAAACGCGAGCCCGTAGTGCGCCCCTGACAACTTGGGCTCGAGATCGAGGGCCTTTCGATAGCACCGAACTGCTTCGTCGTGTCTGCCGGTCTTCGAGAACGCGATCGCCATGTTCTGGAGGACGCGGTGGTCGTCCGGCTTGTCGCGGAGCGCAAGCCGATACGACGTCAGGGCAGCGTCGTAATCGCCCTGTCGTTCGAGCATGAGCGCTTCGTTCAAATAGTCGAGGCGCTGAGGCTTGACATCACGCGGGGACTTGCCGCCGAACACGCGGCTCCACCAGGACATTCGGTCGGGATCGGCTTTGTTGAAGAGCGACGCGGCGCGAGGCACGCCCTGCCGAAGGGCGCCGGCCGAATCCGGAGCGCAAAAGCTAAGATGTTGCGGGACTGCGAGCAAACGCTAATGGAAACCCATCCGTCACGCGCAACTGGCCGGTAAGTAAGACCCCGCCAAACCCGCTCGCGACCGCTGACGGAACATTGCCACGGGTGTGAGCGATTCCCGATTCCCGATTCCCGATTCCCAACTGGCGATTCCCGATTGGCCGTTCCCGCGTAACTTTCCGCTCCCCGCCTCCGGATCGCACAATGCCACGCCGCTACGAAGTCGACCCGACGAAGGGAGTGCTCGAGATCGAGTGGCCGCTCTTCGGCGAGCTCTCACGCGCGCTCGCCCTGAAGGTCGCGCGCGAGTATGACCCGGAGATTGTCGTAGGAGTAGCAACCGCCGGTGTGGTACCGGGCGCTGTCGTCGCCGCGATCCTCGATCGCGAGTTCCACTCGATCATGGTGAGCCGGCGTTACCGGGGTGAAACAGTCCGCCAAACTCCGGCGGTGATGGGCGCGGCGCCCGTCGAGGCCCGCGGCCAGCGGGTCCTGATTGTCGATGAGACCTGTGACTCAGGCGCCACTATGCGCCTCGCGGTCTCCGCGATCGTCAACGCAGGGGCTGCCGAAGTGAAAACGGCGGTGTCGTTCCGTACGGGCGCCTACGAGCCCGACTTTTACGCGCTCGCCACGGACAGTACCATCATTCTGCCGTGGGACCGCGAAGTGCTCGTGAACGGCGAGCTGATGCCGAACCCGATGTACGCGGGCGTACTCGGAAAGAGCGGCTAGAGGACGGACCCCACGGCCTCTTCGTAATCCACGCCGCGGCCCATCTCGTCGTACACGTGCTCCATCACCGCCGCGTTGCCAACGAGGAAGCGACAGCGTGGGGCACCCATTGAGCGGCACTCGACCTCGAGCACCGCGAGCGGAGTGTCCGCGATTCTGCCGAAGAAGTCGGCGAACATGCCAGTCGTGAAGTGACAGGCGGGATGGTCCATGCCACCCGCCGGGTCCGACTCGCCCCAGTCCGTTGAATCGAGCGTCGCGACGGCGTCGTTGAGCGTTCCGACTTTCAGCGATCCCCAACCGGCATCACGGAAATAGTCGGTCGCGAACCGCTCGAACTCCTCGACTGCGAGCTCCTCGGCCGGCACCTCACACCGCATCGCGAGCCAGCTGCGGAACGAATCGAACAGTGTCTCGCCGCCGGCGTATCCCGCTTCCTGAAGGTAGGAGGCGGCCGCGGGCCCCGCGTCGCGAATCAGGGCCGCGCGAAGCGCGGCAAGCGAGGAGCGCGAGAGCGCGAGCATTTGATGATTCGCGAGGTCGAGCGATTGTGGCATGTCTTCCGTTCCGTCGATGCTTGAGCTGAACGATCCGAGAGATTGGCTACCGCCCGATTCGGGCCAGCAGCTCCGCCTCGTCGATTGTCTCCACCCCGAGCGTACGTGCCTTTTCCAGTTTGCTGCCCGGGTCTGCGCCCGCAACGACAAAGCTCGTTGCCTTGCTGACGCCGCTGGTGACGCGGCCCCCCGCTTCCTCCACAAGAGAGGTCGCCTGAGTCCGGCTGAGCGTCGGCAGTGTCCCCGTGATGACGACCGTCATCCCTCGCAGGGCACCGTCCGCAGCGGCCCTGCGTGGCTCGGTGAGCGTCAAACCCCGGTCCGCGAGCTTCTTCACCAGCTCGCGCGCGGACGGGTCATCCAGGTAATGCCGAACCGCCTGGGCGATGATATCGCCCACCCCGCGGACATCCGCGATCTCCTCCGTTGATGCCGTCAGGATAGCGTCCATGGACCCGAAATGACGGGCTAACACCTCGGCGACCGTCTGGCCGACGTGTCGAACGCCAAGCGCGAACAGCAAACGTGACAACGGTTGCTGTTTCGATGCAGCAATCGCATCCACCAACTGCGCGGCACTTTTTTCGGCGAACCGCTCGAGCGATTCGACCTTCTCGGCGGTCAGGTCGTAGATGTCCGCGACGTCGTGGATGAATCCCGCCGCGATCATCTGTTCGATGCGCGCGTAGGAAAGCCCGCGGATGTCCATCGCGCCACGCGACGCGAAATGGACGAGACCTTCGAGCTGGCGGCCAGGGCACGCCACGTTAGGGCAGTAGGTAGCGGCTTCCTCTTCATCCTTCTCGACCGGCGTGTGACACACGGGGCAGGCCTTGGGCATCTCCCACCGCTGCAGCTCGCCGCTCCGCTTTTCCGGTACCGGCCCGATCACCTGCGGAATCACCTCGCCCGCGCGCTTCACCTGCACGATGTCGCCGATGCGCAGGTCCTTCTTCTGGATGAGTCCCTCGTTATGCAACGTCGCGAGCTTGACGGTCGTTCCGCCGATTTCGACCGGCTCGAGCACCGCAAATGGATTCAACATCCCGGTTCGGCCGACGTTCACCTGGATGTCGTTGAGCCGCGTCTCGGCAATGTCGGGCGCGAATTTTCGCGCGATGGCCCAGCGGGGCTCCCGCCCGCCCACGACGCCCAGCTCTTCCTGGAGCGCGAGGGAGTCGACCTTCACCACGCCGCCGTCGATGGCGAAGTTGAGCTGGGCGCGGATCTTTGTCTCGACCTCGTGGGCCCACTGGGCGACGTCGTCGAGCGATGTGCACCGGACGTGATGGGGCGCGACGGGGATCCCCCACTCCGCGAGCGTGGTGAGCACCTCCGTCTGTGTCTTGAAGGGAAGGGACACACCAGGGGGAAGCGCGACCGAGTATCCGTAGAACCGTAGCGGCCGCGTTGCCGTCACTGCGGGATCAAGCTGCCGCAGCGCGCCGGCTGCAGCATTTCGCGGATTCGCGAACACCGGCTCGCCTGCCTGGACTCGCGCTTCGTTCATCTGCTCGAACCGGTCGAACGGGTAGTAGACCTCGCCCCGAATCTCGATCATCGCCGGTGGCGCGGCGGTTCGCAGCCGCAGTGGCACGTCGCGCAGAGTTCGAATGTTGGCAGTGATATCCTCACCGATGATGCCGTTGCCGCGTGTTGCGCCAGTGACGAGAACGCCGCCGCGATACGTTAGGCTCACCGCGGCGCCATCGATCTTGAGCTCGGCGGAGTAGCCACTCTTCGCCGCGTCCTCACCAACCAGTCGCGTCAGCCGTTCGGCCCACTGTCCCAGCTCGTCGTCGTTGAACGCGTTGCCGAGCGACAGCATGGAGACCAGGTGGGTATGCTT
Source organism: Gemmatimonadaceae bacterium (assembly GCA_036509075.1). Lineage (GTDB taxonomy): Bacteria > Gemmatimonadota > Gemmatimonadetes > Gemmatimonadales > Gemmatimonadaceae > JAJKIV01. The sequence goes on along the minus strand of DATCGG010000274.1, from coordinate 8,039 downwards.
GGGCAGCGACGACTGCGGCGGAGCGCCGACCCGCAGAGTCGGCGAGTCCGCGGTGCGCAGCTCCGGATTCTCTCGCTCGAGGTCCTGGAGCTCGCGGAACAGCTGGTCGTATTCCTTGTCGGAGATGACCGGCCGGTCGAGCACGTAGTAATCGTAGGACGCCTGCTCGATTCGTTGACGCAGGGCGGCGGCGCGAGCGGCCAGCTCACTCAGCGCGTCTGGGGCCGAGGTCTCGGAGGGTTTGGTCTGAGACACGCGGGAAACTTAAGGACAGAAACGCCACAGGTAATTGGTTACTGGAACTGGTTACAGGTAATCAGAACCCTCGAGATGCGCGTCTCAGCGAGATGTGCATCCCGAGGGTTCAATAACCAATAACCCGTACCAGTAACCAATTACCAGTCTTGTTCGCGCTTTACCCCTTCGCTTCCTCCTCCAAGACTTGCATGGCAACGGAGACGAGCCTATCCAGCTCGTCGTCGGATGCGCGTGGGAGGAGCGTCTCGGCCCAGAGGTGATCTTCGCGGGCCGTATAGCGGTCGAGCAGGCGGCGCAGGAATGCCACCAGTGCGATGCGCTCGAGCTCCGAGCGCCGACGCGTGTCCTCGCGATCATCGCTCGACCGCAGCAGCGACTCGAAGCGATGGGCATTGCGAAGCGCCTTCGCCGTGAGCGAGGCGATCACCTGACAGAAGCGGACGTCGCTCTCGGTGAACGGCTCCGACTCCCGCTCGGTGCGCAGGAAGATGGCGCCAATGACCGACGACCGCGAACGCACCGGTACGACGACGATCGATCGCACGTTGCGCAGGTCGAGCGCCGCGCGCGCGTTCTGCAGCATCGGGTCGTTAGGCGCGTCGGGAATGAACACGGTGTCGCCCGACTCGAACGCCCGCTTGAGCTCCGGATAGCGATCCAGGTCGACGACGAGATTCCGGATCGATGGGTCCTCGTAGCTGGCGACGAGGCGCACATCGGCGTTGCCGCCCGCGAGATAGATCGAGCAGCGGTCGAGCCCGAACGTTTCGCCCAGCTTGCGGGCGATCGCTTGCAGAATGTCTACGAAATGCAGTGAGGACGAGATGTCCTGCAGAATATCGACGACCGCGACGAGCTGGTCACGCTCGCGTTGCAGCTCCGCGATCCTCTCCTCCAGCCGGGCGATCTCCGGGTCCGGCGGGGAATAGCGCTCGATCGCTGACATCAACCTCGGCGTGTTGATCATCGGTGGTGGAATGGGTGTGCTCGTTGAACGCTTGACTATCGAAGCGAATGACGCGGTTCCTTCCCGTCTCCTTCGCTACGTACAGCGCATCGTCAGCAGCTTTCACGAGGGCATCACAGTCTTCGATCCGCGGATGCGGCCAGGCCGCCACGCCGCAGCTCATCGTGCGCTGCAGGGTGCCGCCGTCGAAACTGAACGTGTGAGCCTCTACTGCTTTACGCGCGCGCTCGGCGAAGGTAACGGCCGCGTCGAGCACTGTTCCCGGCAGCAAGAGCATAAACTCTTCTCCCCCATAGCGACCGACGCGGTCGATCTCCCGCGCCTCCTGTTTCAGGATGCGCGCGAGCTGTTTCAAAACCGCATCGCCCGCCTGATGGCCGTGGGTGTCGTTCACACTCTTGAAGCGATCCAGATCACACAGCACCACCGCAAGCGGCTCCTTGAGCCGTCGCGAATGACCAAATGCTTCTTCGAGGCGCTCCTCCAGATAGCGCCGGTTGTCGAGCCCCGTCAGCGAATCGGTTTGCGCTATCTTGAGGAGCCGCGCATTCACCTCCGAGAGCTCTCGCTCGCGCTCCTCGAGCGCGTCCTGCAGCCGCTTGATGCGCAGCATGGACTTCACGCGCGCTTCGAGCTCGGCGAAGTTGATCGGCTTCGTGATGTAATCGTCGGCGCCGGCGTCCAGCCCCTCGACCTTGTGCTCTGTGGAATCGAGGGCGGTCTGCAGGATGATCGGGATGAAGGGCAGGCTTCTGTTGGCCTTCAACCGGCGCACGACTTCGAAGCCGTCGATGCGCGGCATCATCACGTCGAGCAGGATCAGGTCGGGCGGCGATTGATCCACACACCGAAGCGCCTGCTCGCCATCCATCGCGCTCTCGATGACGTAGCCGCGCGCCTCGAGGCGCGCCCGTAACAACTCAATGTTGTCTTCGTGATCGTCGACGATCAGGATTCGCGCGACCGAGTCACGACCCATTGTCGCGCCCGAGGAACCGCTGTACCTCGGCGACTACCGCTCGTGGCTCGCACGGCTTCGCGAGATACCCATCGCAGCCGACTTCCATCGCCTTCTCGCGATCCGATGCGAGCGCGTGCGCGGTCAACGCGATGATGGGGATGTCGTTGGTCGCAGGATCGTGCTTGAGCACCTGCGTCGCTTCCCACCCGTCGATGATGGGAATCGAGATGTCCATCAGGATCAGATCGGGCTTCTCTGCCCGCGCCTTGCTGATCCCTTCCTCACCATTGAGGGCTTCCGTGACGGTGTAGCCGAAGTGCCGTAGGATCGTGGAATAAACGATGCGGTTATCCTCGTTATCCTCCACGAGCAAGACCGTCTTCCCCTTCCCGTTCATGCGAGTCCTCACGGCTGACGCGGATGATCCTTTCTGTGTGTTGGTGAACATGGTGGCGATTCGGCACTCAAGAGTGCGCCTAGATCATTGGCGCGTCAGGCAAGTGAATCGTACCCGACCGCACGAGAACGTCCGTGGCGAATGGCCCAAACGGTTATGCAACACCAATGTTGTCCCCGCTGAGCCGACCTGCATGGACAGTGCTCGCGATGCGGCCCGAACATAGCAAGATTCTTACCAGCCCCAAACGAGAGCTTGTCCCATGTCTTTCGCCGATCCGAGCTTACCTCGCCCAAACGCAACGCGTACCGAATCGCGCACACGCCCGGCACCAAATGCCGACGCCGGCCGCCGTGCACCCACTGATGATGACGACGACCCACCCGTGCAGCGGCCACGCGGCTCGTCGTACCGCCGTTCCGTGGACTGGGAGCACGTCGGCCTGCTTGGCGCCGGGTTGCTGGTTGGCGCCCTCGTGGGCGCCAGCGCCGCATTGCTGCTGGCACCGCAAAGCGGCCGCGAAACGCGAACGGCCATTCGCCGTCGCGCACGGTTCGCGCGCCACCGCGCGAGCGACGCGTGGACGCAGTTGGCCGACGAGCTGGCGGCCGTCGCGCGGCGCGGCCGAAGGCGCGCCCGCCGTGCAATGCGCCGCGCGCGCTGGCGCGCCAGTGACGTGATTGCCTAACTCCCCAATTTCGCCAGCGCCGCCTGCGCCTCTCGCTGATAGGCCGGGTCGTTGAAATCGGTCCGGCGACCTCGCACGACGAGCTCGAGCTGCGTGCGGGCCTTTGCCTTGTCGCCAACGTCCGCGTAAATCTTGCCGAGATCGAGATGGTGTACGATGCGGTCCGGGTCCGCTGCAACCGACCGCTCCATGTACGACACCGCCTTGTCCCAGCTCGCTTCGCCAAACACGCGTCCGCCGAGAACGTTCTTCGCGAAGAACCGTTGGATTCCGTTCAGTCGCATGACCTCTGCGTTCCAGACGCCCATCACATGGAGCGCGCCCGGATGGTTCGGATCGAGTTGCAGCGCCTCCATCGCTTCGTTGCGGACCTCGGTGCCGAACTTGACGCGATCTCGCACACCCACGCTCAGGGCGCGCCGGCCCAGCGCGCGCGCGAGGTGAAAGTGTGCCTCGGGGTCGCGCGCGTTCACCTTGATCGCGCGACGCGCAAGCGCCTCTCCGGCGATGGAAAACTGATTGCGACGACTCTCGTCCTTCTCCGCTTCGGCCAGGTCGATCTCGGAGCGGGCGGCCTTCCAGAGTGCCTCGTAGCTGGACGAGTCCGGACCAATGGCCTCGATGTAGTGGGTCAGCGCCTCGTCCGGTTTGAAGTGGGCGTACGCGCTGTCCCCGAGCGCGATATGTTCTGCGGGCGACTGCGCCCGAGCCGCGCCGGCGACGACGAGGCATGCAACCAGCAAACTGCGAAACGACATGCGTGCTCCACGCTGAAAGACATGGTTCCGCCACCATCCGGTGCGTCGCGATCGCTTCGATCGGCGCGGTGCGTCGCAACGCTCCGCGGGCGGCAACCTAGAAATACCCCACAATCGGGTCAATGCTCTTGGTTGTCTTCTGAACGTCAGTCAGGCCGCTGCAAGGCCATTTCGTGACTGCCCTGGCACAGCGGCTCATCGAGCGAAAGCGCGACGGCGGACGGATCGAGCCGGGCGAGTGGCGCGCGCTTATGAACGCCTACGCCGCTGGCCATGTGCCCGACTATCAGATCGCGGCGTTCCTCATGGCCGCCTACATCCGGGGTCTCGATCGCGCCGAAACGAGCTCGCTCACCGATGCCATGCTCGGCACCGGCGCACACCTGAGCCTCGAGCACCTCGGCATCGGCCGCGTCGACAAACATTCGACCGGTGGGGTCGGGGACAAGGTCTCCCTCGTGCTCGCACCGCTCGTCGCGTCGCTCGGCGTTGCCGTCCCGATGATGAGCGGTCGCGGGCTGGGACACACCGGTGGAACGCTCGACAAGCTCGAATCGATTCCCGGCTTTCGTACGACGTTGTCGCTGGCCGACGCCACGCGGCAGATCGAGCGCATCGGATGCGCCATGCTCGGTCAGAGCGCCGAGATCGCCCCGGCCGACCGCAAGATGTACGCGCTGCGCGATGCCACATCGACCGTCGAGAGTATTCCGCTCATTGCGGCCAGCATCATGAGCAAGAAGCTCGCGGAAGGACTGAGCGGGCTGGTGCTCGATGTGAAGCGTGGATCCGGTGCGTTTCTTCCCGAGCTCGATCGCGGGCTCGAGCTGGCTCGGACGATGATCGACCTTGGCGTCGATCGTGGCTGCGCTGTGGTCGCCCTCATCACCGCGATGGATCGCCCCCTCGGCCGCGCGTGCGGCAACGCGCTCGAAGTGGAGGAAGCCATCCACACCCTGCGCGGCGAAGGCCCGCCGGACGTCCTCGGCGTCGTGTACGCGTTAGGCGCGGAGATGCTCGTGCTCGGCGGCGCGGCGCCCTCGCTCGACGCGGCGCGGCGCGCCATGGAGGTCGCTGTGTCGAGCGGCAAGGCCGCGCGCAAGTTCGAGGAGATCATCGACGCCCAGGGCGGCAACGCAGCCGTCGTGGATGATCCATCCGTGCTGCCGCAGGCGGGTGCGTGCGAGTTGTTTCTCGCCCCGCGCGCCGGGGTCGTCGCCCGCGTCGAGCCCCGCGCCGTCGGCCGCGGCGTGACCGCCCTCGGCGGTGGCCGGACACGCATCGAGGACAGTGTCGACCCGTCCGTCGGATTCGTGATCACCGCGAAGCCGGGAGACGTCGTGCAGAACGGCGAGCCGCTTGCAACGGTGTTCGCCCGAGACCGTGCTGGCATTGATGCCGGGCTGACCACGCTTCGCCGAGCGATCGCCATTGCCGACGAGGCGGAGCCCCCGCTGCCGCTCATTTCCCATCGCGTCACGTCGGCCGGCGTGACCCCATTCGAGCACGCCTGAGGACCAATCCGACCATGACCGCATCCGACTCGCCGATGTCCGTCCGCAAGTACGCAAAGCTCGCGGCCCTCGGGGCCGTCGGTGTCTCGTTAGGTGTCTTCGCGCTGTACGCGCTCATCGCGGTCGGCTCCCGCCACACGGCGAGCGGCGGGATCGATCCAACCGAGGCGGCGGTTACCTGGATCAGCGCCGCGGTACCGTGTGCGGCCATCATTGCCGCACACCTCGCTTACGTGAAAGTCCTCCTCGCCGAGTCGAAGAAACCGGGCTGACCGATCGGATCCCGAGCACGCCGGAGTGCGGGCTCTTGACAGGCGGAGCGCGTGATGCTAAAGATTTCGCACAGTGCTAAATTGTTAGCATCGCACCGTGCCGCCCCGTTCACCAATGTCCGAAAAGAAGCCGCCCCCACTCAGCCGCCGCGAGCGCCAGATCATGGAGATCGTCTATGCCCGCGGGTCAGCCACCGCCGCCGAGGTGCTCGACGGGATGTCCGATCCCCCGAGCTATTCGGCGGTCCGCGCGATGATGCGCATTCTCGAGGAGAAGGGGCATCTGACACATCGACATGACGGGCCGCGTTATGTCTACTCACCGGTCGTCCCACGAACCGCCGCCCGCCAGTCGGCGCTCAAGCAGCTGGTAAAAACGTTTTTCGATGGTTCGGCAACGCAGGCGGTGGCAGCCCTGCTCGACATGTCCGAGTCACGCCTCACGCCGGCTGAGGCCGATCAGCTCGCGACGTTGATAGATCGGGCCAAACGAGAGGGAAAGTGACGATGAACCTCAACGACTTCGCGCGGGCCGAATACCTGGTCGCGTTCGCGCCGGTGGTGGCTGCTGCACTGCTCAAGGGCGCGGTGATCCTCGTTCTCGGCACGGTCTGCTCCATGCTGGCCCGCGGGGCCACAGCGGCGTCGCGACATATGATCTGGACGCTGACGCTCGGAGGCGCCCTCGCCGTGCCCGTCATCAGTGCAATCGTCCCGCGATGGACCCTGCATGTCGGCTTCTGGCCGTTCACGGCGCGCGAAGTGCCCGCCGTGATCACTGAGCTGACCGTTCCCGCCGCGTTGACGAGTGCGTCGACCAATGCGGTGCTGGCGTTGGCACCGCGTGCCGACACGCCCCGGCGAACCGATGCCTCGCCCTCCCCAGACGAGCTGGCGCCACCGAGCGTCGCGACGGCCGAACGAGCTACCACGATGCTCGAGGTCCGGCATGGTGCCATAGGGCCCGAGGCCTCGGGCGCGGCGCCTCACGTGTCAGCGGACGCGCCTCGCCCGGGCGCGGCGCCATTAATCCCGTGGCTCGCGGCCGTCTGGGCGCTTGGCGTCGTGATCGCACTGATTCCGACCGTGATGGCGTTTGCCCGACTCGCAACCGTCTCGCGTCGCGCACGGCCGCTGCACGGTGGTCGCTGGGCGCTCCTCATCCCATCGGCATTGCGCGAGCTCGACGTGCGAAGACGCGTTCGATTCCTGGAGCTCGATGGGCCTGTCATGCCGATGACCTGGGGTGTCTTCCGTCCCGTCGTGCTCCTGCCAGCCGATGATTTCGATTCGACCATCGAACAGCGACTCGACGTGCTCCGACACGAGCTCGCGCACGTGCGACGCTACGACTGCCTAACGCAGCTCGTCGGCCAGCTCGCTTGCGCGTTGCACTGGTTCAATCCGTTCGCGTGGCTCGCCGCACGGGAGCTGCGTGTCGAGCGAGAACGGGCGTGTGACGATGAAGTGCTTGGCGCCGGCGCCAAAGCGTCGGATTACGCGGACTACCTGCTGCGCGTCGCTCGGTCGACGAGAATCGTCGGTGCAGCCGCGCTTGGCGGTCTCGCGATGGCCCGGCCGTCGCAGATGGCGGGCCGCCTGCTCGCCGTGCTCGACGACCGTCGCCGACGCGGACGCGTCTCGCTGTGGGCAGGGGTGCAGGCGGGGCTCGCTGCTGGCGCGCTCGTGACGGGTGTCGCTGCCGCGTCGCCTGTCTACAGTCTCGCAGCCGAGCCGGCGCCGGCGCTGGCAGCAGTGCAGGGCAACCGGGCAACGACGATTGACAACGGAATCAGTGTCGGCCCGGTCCAGCTGGACGAGCCGGCGCGCACGCTCGCCGCTCGGGCGGCCTTGACCCCCGCGACAACAGCCGGCGCGGTGGGTCCCGTTGCACGCGACGTACCGGCTGGCGAATTCGCGCCGCCGGCTTCTCGCGCGCCATGCGATCCCAACGCCGGTCACGACAACGGCTCACACACGAACTGGATCAACAGCGACAACGGGTCGAAACGTTGGGTCGTGCAATGGTCGGATGGCGATTGCTCGTACGAGATGGAAGCGCGCGGTGAGGTGAAGTTCAACCGCGATGTCACCGACATCGAGTCGATCTCGAGCGGCGGGTCATTCACGCTCGAGCAACACATCGGTGACGACACGAAGCGGCTGGTCGTGCGGCCGGGCAGTGGCGGTACGCTCGAGCGCACGTACTCGGAAAACGGTGCTC
>DATCGG010000273.1:0-7571 GCA_036509075.1 Gemmatimonadaceae bacterium | reverse complement strand
GGCGACGGCGGTCAGGAAGCCGAGGGCTCCGCCGAGTAACCCAAGGAGAGCGTTCTCGACGGCGAAGAGTCGCACGACATCGATGGAGCGCGCGCCGATGGCGCGCCGAACGGCGATCTCGCGAATGCGGCCGAGGAGCCGGACGAGTGAGAGGTTTCCGATGTTGACGCACGCGATGACGAGCAGCAGCGCCACCGCGATGGTGAGCGCGATGACGGAGGGCCGTGTGCTGCCGAGCACCGTGTCGGCGAACGACTGCGCGCTCACGCCAGAGATTTCCCAGCTCGCCGCCTGTGAGACGGTCGAGTCGCGAGCGAACGGAATCACCCGCTGCGTCAGCGCGAAGAGGGCGTCTCGTGCGGTGGCGATCGATACGTTAGGTGCGAGGCGCGCGATGATGTCGACTTGCGCAATGTTGGACGACGGCGGCATCGCTATCCATGCGTCTGCGCTGCTCGGGTAGGCGAACCCCGCGGGCGCCACGCCTACGATGCGCACGCGCTGCTGCGTGGATGGAATGACGAGTGACCGACCAACGACCAACGGATCGTCGCCGAATTTGCCGCGCCAGGTCGTGTGGCTCAGCACGAGGACCAGCGGCGCACCAGCCTGCCCGTCCTCGGGATGGAGCATACGGCCGAGCGCAGGCCGTGTGCCGAGCAAATCGAAAAAGTTGGCCGTCGCTCCCGCCAGGTTGAGGACGACCACATCGCTTCCGTTCATGAACGGCTGCGGCCGCACGAGGTGGTATATCCCCGTCACGCCTCGGAAGATCGTGCCGAGGCGCGCGATCTCCGGGAGGTAGGTCCCCGGCACGTCGAGGTGCCTGCCGCTCCGGTCGAGCGGGTGCATGATGATCACGCGGTCCTGCCCTGCGATCGGCAGTCGATCGACGAGGACGGTCTTGAAGACCGTGAACATTGCGGTCGACGTACCGATGCCCAGCGCAAGGAGCGCCAGGACGGCAATCGTGAACCCTGGCGTACGCTTGAGCGAACGCAGGGCATGGCGCACGTCGCGGATGAGGGCGTCCATGAGCGCTATCATGGGTCGTTTCTTACGAAGCGCGGTCGCACTGGCATGCGCAGGACGCTCTCGATCACGGTGGCAGCCTGTTGAAAGCGCTGCTCGAATGGCCCCTGAATTCGCGTAAAGGATTGGTGCGTCGCCTGGAGCTCGCCTTCGAGCAGCTCCGTATGTCGGGCGCGCTCATCGCGAAGCACGCGCATGCCGTCTTGCACCCACGGGACATCGGCGTCGAGGAGCAGCGCGTGACTGTACTCGTCCGCCGCGGCCGCTCGCGACAGCCATGCGGATCGTGTTCCGAGGATGATGTCGCTCCAGGTAGCCGTCGTGCGCACATCCGTGTCGCAGATGAGAACCCTATTGGCCGACCGCGCCGCCGATTCTTCCGCCAGAATCTGACCACGGCCGATGGCATCGAGATCATCTGACGTGAGCGCGAGCGCGTCGCGCCCCTCACAATACTCACGACCATACTCGGGCACCCAGGTCGTGCCAAAGGCCTCGGCCAGCTGCTGGGCGAGCGTCGTCTTGCCCGTGGATTCGGTGCCGAGGATTGCAACGCGATGCACGTAGGATGGCCGCACGACGGGTGGGATGTAATCCCAATGCCCTAGCGGATCGGCACGGATCGCCGTGCCGGAAACGGGATATGCGTTCCGGCCACGGTCAACGCAGACGTGCCGGGCCCCGAGCCGCCGGGCGAGCTCGTCCCCGTATTCTTCAGAGCTGAAGACGACATCGATCGCACCGGCGTGCCGCCTAACGAGGTCCATCCAGATCGGCCAGAATTCCGGATCCTCCTCAGGCGTCTGCGCGACCTCCTCCGCGACGTGCACCACCCGGCAATCGGGATGGGATTCCGCCACCCATGCAAAGCGTATCGCGCCGGGGATCGGTTCGCGCGCGATCGAGCACACGAGCACCGTCAGCACGTCGACCTGTGCGCGTGCCGTGCGAATGAGATGCGCGTGTCCGGCGTGGTACGGTAGAAACTTGCCGAGGACCAGCCCGCAGCGCGGGGAGGTCATACGCGAGCGTTATGCGGCCGCGGCGCGGCGTGCGGCACCATCACGCGACCGTCGTTCGTCGGAAGCGTTTCGCCACGACCATCCTGGCGAGAGCTGCAGCGAGCCGAGGCGGAAGCAGGAGCGCAACGAGCACGCGAGGTACCGCCGCGCCGAGGTTTCCACGAAGATCGGCGCCACAGGTTCGGAGCGCTCGGAGGAGTGCGCGCTTGCTGGCTCCCCGGGACGCGTTCAGCGCGATCTGGTTCGCGGTGGCTCGGGCAAGGAACCGCCTCATCTCACGGTCGATACCGTCGCGGACGTCGTGAGGCAATTGCCGCTGCGCAAGTTGCTCGGTGAGGCGTCGCATGGCGGCGCGGTTTTCTCGCGCCCATTCGCACACCGGGATGCGGACCGACGAGTTCCCCGCGAGGTACGTGTAATGCGACAGCAGCTCATCGACGCAACCAACGGGACCCGACAGAACGAGTTGCGTCCACAAATGCATGTCGCCGATCAGCGTCCCTGGGGGTAACCCACCGATTCGGCGAAGATCGCCGGTCCGCGTCACACACGCGCACCAGAAGAGCTGCCGACGGCCTGCGAAATACCCGCGCAGAAACGAGAGCGAGTCCTCGAGCTCGGGGGCACTCGGAGACGCGAGCACCGCCGAGCCCACGTGCGTGAAGCAGCGGGTGTGCACGAAGGCCACGTCGGGGTGCCGGTCGTACAGCGCGATGGTCCGCTCCGCGAACTGGGGTTCGAGATAATCATCATCCGACAAGCCAAGAAACAGCTCGCCGCGTGCGGTCTCGATCAGGAAGTTGCCGTGCTCCGCAGCCGGGATCGTCATGGCGTGGTGGTGCGTGCGGAGCCGCGGGTCGTTGTATGACTCGAGAACGGCACGGGTGTCGTCGGTCGACCCGTTGTTCGACACGAGCACCTCGATCGCTGGCGACGACTGCGCCAGCGCGCTGTCGATGGCCCGCCGCAGCTCCCGGGCGCGGTTGAGCGTGGGAATCGCGATCGTTAGGCGTACACCGGCGTGCGGCGCTGGTTCGTCGGCGCCTCCAGAGGGACGAGCACCCGCCATCTAGGCGGCGTCCGTGGTGGTCATCAGGGGATCGAGCGCGTGCCATGACCGGCTGCGCGAGATGAAGATGATCAACGTCACCAGGCCGCCGAGGGCTGTGAGGGCGAGGTAGCTGCCCGTGACCCACACCAGGTTCCCCGACCGAGCGGTGAGGTAGATCGTCAGCGCGGTAAGCAACGCGCCCGCGACGGACGGGATGAGGAGCGGCTCCCTGCGGTGCGCCCGCAGGTAGACCGCCAGGGCAAAAATCAGGTGGTTGATGACGGTGCTGGCCATCAGCAGCGCGAAGGGGAGTGGCGGAAGTAACCGCATGCTGATCGGGTGCCGGCGAGCAGCCAGCACCGTGACCACGCTGATAACCGCCACCGCGGCCGCTACGACGACCACGAACGAGGACCCGACCGCTCGCGTGAACTCACGATTCAGCTCGCCATAGTCGCGTTGCGCGATGAGTCGGCCGTAGAGCGGAGCCTGGCTGTTCAGCCACGCGGTCGTCGCAGTCAGCAAGCCGTTGGTGATCGCCATCGTCATTCCGAATTGGCCGGCGGCATGGGCTCCGTCGAGTGCGAAGACGATTGGCGTCAGCAACTGAAAGATGAAGTAGCCCGAGACCACGCTCAGGCCGATGCGCCACTGGAACGGCCAGACTTCGGTACGCCAGTAGTTGGACGGTGGGCTCGCGCTTGCGTCCCCATGGACCAGCGCGCGGAGTAGCTCGGCCGCCGAATGCGACCGGAGCCAGATCGTCGAGTAGATGAATCGGGTCGTGTAGGCGATCCCAAGGCTCCACAACCCGAACCCTAACGCGAGCGCCGTCCACAGCGTGGCCGCGATCGCGAGCTCCTGTTGCATCCGAAAGCGCCACACGGCGGCTGCGCCACCGGTGCCTTCGAGGAGTGCGAACCTCGGGGCGAGCTGCTGGCTGGCCGCGACCCCGAGGATCGCAAGCACCCATGGGCCGGCCCATGCGGCGCTTGGCAGACCCGGAGTGCGACTCCCGACGAAGGTCCGCGTACCGATCGCCGCGACTAACACGACGGCGAGACTCGTGGTGTAGGCGGTGAACCGCATTGCGCCGAACAGAAGCGCTCGGAGCCGTGTTATTACCCGCTCGTACATCGGCGCCGCTCGATCGCCGGTCAGCGCGGCGGCTTCGTGACTGGCGCTCTGCATGACGGCGTAGTTCAGCCCAAACTCGCCAAGCATGACGAAGGCGACGAAGCTCAGGATCGCGTAGTAGTAGCCCTGACTTTCCAGCGTAAGGAATCGTCCGACGAACACGATGGTGATGAGAGCGGTAGTGCTCTGTACGCCACGCGTCGCGACGGAGAAAAACGCCGGTCTATTCAAACCCGACCGCCGCAGAAGTCCCTTGGCTATTCGCTCCAGATCACGCAAAGACTCGCCCCTCGGTTATCGACCTCATCGAGCCCATGCACCTTAACGGAGAAGTACGCATCCCTTCAACCTCCCTGCCGCATTGCGCGCCCCGATTCGCCGCGCTGAACGATCGCCGCCGCGGCGAGGTCGCCCGTGACGTTGAGCAGCGTGCTGAAAACGTCCGGGATCACGTCGACTGCGATGAGGATGCCGATGCCCTCCACCGGTAGCCCGATCGCCACAAACAGCGGCGCGAGCATGATGAAGGCACCGCGCGGCACGCCCGGTCCGATGAATGGAAGAAAGATCGCCGCGACGGCGATTGTCGCGAGCTCGCGCGGGCCGAGGTGAATGCCGTAGAACCAGGCCACGAACAGCGCACCCACCGTCCAGGAGACGGGAGCGGCGATCTTGAACGCCGACACAGCAAGCGGAAGCACGAAGCCTGTCACTCGACTCGTGAGGCCCAGAAGCTCCGCCCCCTCGACGAGCGCTGGCAGACACGCCATCGACGAGCTGGAGCTGGCAGCGATGAGCTGCGATGGGAGCATCGCTCGCGCAAATCGTCCGCTCGGAATACGGGCAATGACCGCGACCACGACGTAGAGCAGCGCCACGACCGCCAGGCTCGTTCCGGCGTACACAGCGATATAGAAGCCAACCGCTCCGGCGAGGCCGACCCCGAGCTGCGCTGCGAGGGGCAAGACAAGGCCGAACACGCCGATCGGCGCCACGGCGATCACCCACCGGACGAGCACGAGCAGCGCATCGCCTAACGCCTTGAAAAACTGCACGAGCGTCGCTCGGCTCTCGGTCGGCGAGTAGGCGATGGCCAGCCCGAGGAGCAGGCTGAAGACGATGAGCGGTACGATCTGCCCCGTAGCCGCCGCCGCGATCGGGTTGGCCGGCACGAGAGACACGATCCATGCGCCCAGGCTCTGCCCCGGCCCGCTCGCCACGATCTGACCCGCCGCCTCCGCAGCGCCCGGTGGCAGGGGTGGCGTACCGCCTTGACCGCGAGGCAACAGAGCAAACACCGACGGGACGATCGGGATGACGACGAGCGCCGTCCCGGCGAGCAGCAGGCCAAACACGAGGATCGTTCGACCGCCAATGCGGCCGATGGTCTTCCCGTCGCTCGCCGACGCAACGCCGGTGATGAGCAGCGCGACGATCAGCGGAATGATCGTCATTCGAATCGCGTTGACCCAGAGCGTCCCGATGGGCGCTACGAGATTCGCCGCGTGAAGCAGGGTCGCGTTTCCCGACGCCGCGACCGCCGCTCCCAATGCGAGAGCGAGCACCAGCGCAAGGAGGACGCGCGCGCTTTCGTTCACGCCTGGGCTACATCATGAGGTCGCCGCCATTGATATCGAGCGACGCGCCGGTGATGTACCCGGCGGCCTCCGATGCGGCGAAGCAGATGAGATCCGCAACCTCGAGCGCGGTACCGAGTCTCGGCACCGGGTACCCGGCGGCCAGCCGCTCGAGCAGCTCCGGCGTCGCGTTCTCGCGCGTGAGCTCGGTGTCGATCATGCCGGGGCAGACCGCGTTGACGGTAATGCCGAATTTCCCAAGCTCCTTCGCCGCGGCGCGCGTCAGCCCCAGCAAACCGGTCTTCGACGCCGTGTAATGCGCGCCGCCTAACGTGCTGACCTGCCGTCCGGCGGTGGATGAGATGTTCACCACCCTGCCGTACTGCTGCCGCTTCATCGCGGGGAGTGCCGCTTTGATGAGCAGGAACGGCGCCGTCATGTTGACTTCCAGCGCGCGCCGCCACTCCTCGGCCGAGAGATCATGGAACCGCGTGGGCAGCGCGAGCGCGGCGTTGTTGACGATGATGTCCACACGCCCGAATCGCTCCAGCGTCCGCTCGACGATCTGCTCGGGCACGCCCGATGCAGCCAGGTCGCCTGGTACGGCAAGTGCGCGGTCGCCTAACGACCTCGCCACGGCCTCGGCGCGCTCACCATCTCGAACGTTGATCGCAACCGACGCGCCGCGTTCGTACAACCGCGCGGCGGCGGCGCGACCAAGGCCGCGCGCGGCGCCGGTCACGATGGCGACGCGGCCGGCGAAATCCTGGAGGTCGTCGGTGGGCCGCACGGCGAGAATGTAGTCACCCTGTTTGTTCACTGCGACTTCGCACGCGACCGCGCCGCGCGCAGTGCGCTCTCGCGCAGCGCTGCGAGCGCGGTCGGCGAGTACGCGCGGCCGTCCGCAACCACGAGTGCGATGCGGCGCGTGTTGCGAATGTCGCGGAGCGGATCGGCATTGAGGACCACGAGGTCGGCGACGCAGCCGGTGCACACCGTGCCGACCGTATCGCTGGCGAAGTAGCGCGCCGGCTCCGCCGTCGCGGTCCGCAGCGCACGCCATGGGGAGATGCCGGATCGCACCAGCGCCTCGAGCTCCGCGTGCATGCCAAACCCCGGGATGCTATTGGGGAGTGGCGCGTCGGTGCCCGCGAGGATCGGCACTCCACTCTGCGCCAGCCCGTTCACCACCTCGAGCCGCTTCGTCCAGAGCGCACGTCCGAGCACGCTCGCGTCCGCCGGCATGTCGGGCGGGATCTCGAGCGCGGCGGCCATAGCGGCGCGCAGCGTCGGCGGTAGGTAGTGCGCGAGCGTGTCCGACGGCAGTCGTTCTTTCGGAAGCGCCGCGAGCATCTCGAGGGCGACGAACGTCGGCGTCACCCAGGTCGGCCGGGTAGCGATGTGGCGATATACCGGCGTCTGGTCACCCGTGCTGCACTCGCCCAGGACGTATCGATCGAGAGGGTACGCCGCCGATAGCCGGACAGAGTCCGCTGCGGAGCACGGGTTCAGGAAGCCGTCGAGGTGCTCGAGACTGCGCTGTCCGGAGTCCGCCGCTTCCTCGACGGTGACGTCGGTCTGGAGGTGGCCAGCGAGCGGCAGACCGCGCGCGCGGGCAGCGCGAGCGAGCGCGAAGAACGCATCGCGCGGCACCAGCGCGTGCACCTTCACGAAATCGACGCCGAGTCGGGCGAGCGAGTCGACGGCGGCTTCTGCTAGTTCCGGCGTGTGGGCGACAAAGTGCGGAAGTGC
>DATCGG010000272.1:0-14995 GCA_036509075.1 Gemmatimonadaceae bacterium | reverse complement strand
CTCGGTGCCGTCCACGTAGCCGGTGCGCTCGAGCCGCTCGACCCATGGGGATTCGGCGTCGCCACGGTCCCCGAGGGTGTCGAGCTGCGCGACGCCGGTGTGTCGCGGCCAATTCTCGTGCTTTCCCCCGTGCTGCCCGATGAGTACCCGGCCATGCGTGGCGCCGGCCTGCGACCGTCGCTTGGCAGTGCGTCGGCGATCGCCGACTGGGCCCGCACGGGTGGTGGTCCGTGGCATCTATCGATCGACACCGGAATGAATCGCGCCGGTATCTCGTGGAGTGAAGTCGGCGGTCTCGACGAGATGTTGCGGCAGGTAGCCCCGGAGGGAGCCTACACTCACTTCCACTCGGCCGATCTGAACGACGATTCCACCGGCGAACAGATGCGTCGATTCCGATGCGCGCTCGATGCGCTGCCGAGCCGCCCGCGATATCTGCACGCTGAGAATAGCCCCGCGATCGAGCGAGGTACCTCGTCCTCGTGGGATCTGGCCAGGCCCGGCGTTTTCCTGTACGGCGTGGGCGGCGGCGAAGGCGCGACGATCTCGCCCGAGCCTGTTGCTCATCTGCGGGCGCGGGTCATCGACCTGCGGACCGTGAGCGATGGCGAAACGGTCAGCTATGGAGCCACGTGGCGCGCACGCGGTACACGGCGCATCGCCACGCTCGGCATCGGCTACGCCGACGGCTATCGTCGTGCATTGAGCAACCGCGGAACGGTCCTGCTGAACGGTCAACGTGTGCCTGTGGCGGGAATCGTCACGATGGACATGACGATGGTCGACGTCACGAACGTTCATTGCGAGATCGGTGACGTGGCAACGCTGATCGGGCGCGATGGCGACGACGTCCTCACCATCGACGACGTTGCGACCACCGCGCAGGTGCTCAGCTACGAGTTATTGGTAGGCCTCAAGCTCCGCGTGCCACGTGTCTACGTGAACGCGACAAGCGAGCAGGGGGCGGCGGAACCAGTGACCGCAACTCGGCGATGAGCGAAGCGACTCGGGCGAACACCGACCGGCGCGCGGCGATCGTCGTCCTCGATGGAGTCGGCGCCGGCGAGGCTCCTGACGCCGCGGAGTACGGGGACGTCGGAAGCGATACGCTCGCCAACACGTCGCGCGCAGTTGGCGGCTTCGATCTCCCGGCGCTCGAGTCGCTCGGGCTCGGTCGAATTAAACCGATCGACGGCGTGAGCGCATTGCGCGAACCCGCCGGCGCGTGGGGAATCATGGAGCCGAGGTCTGCCGGGAAGGACAGCACGACGGGCCATTGGGAGATCGCGGGACTGCACCTCGCGCGACCGTTTCCCACGTATCCTCGCGGCTTTCCGCGCGACCTGATCGACGAATTCGCTCGGAGAACGGGGCGGCCCGTGATCGGGAATGTCGTCGGGAGTGGCACCGCGATCATCGACACGTTCGGCGCGGAGCACATGCGCTCGGGTGCGTGGATCGTGTATACGTCTGCCGACTCGGTGTTTCAGATCGCCGCGCATGAGGACGTCGTGCGGCCGGACGAGCTTTACGCCGCGTGTGACGTCGCGCGTGCCCTGCTGGTTGAGCCGCACAACGTGTCGCGCGTGATCGCCCGGCCGTTCGAGGGCGAGCCAGGTCGGTTCGAGCGTGTGTCGGCGCATCGTCGCGACGTTTCAATCGAGCCGCCGGGCGAGACGCTGCTGGATGCGCTTCAGTCGGCCGGCGTTGCGCGGACCGGGATCGGGAAGATCGACGACCTGTTCGCCCGTCGCGCGATACGCTCGACGCATATGCCGACAAACGCGGCAGGTATCGAAGCCATAGGTGAATGGCTGCGGTCGCGGACTAGTGGGTTCCTATTCGTCAACCTAGTAGATTTCGACCAGCTTTTTGGGCACCGAAACGACGCTGCGGGGTTCTATGGAGCACTGCGCGAGTTCGACCGGGCTCTGCCATCCATACTCTCTACCCTGCGCGAGGACGATCTGCTTTTCATCACGGCCGACCACGGCAACGACCCCACAACGGCGTCGACGGATCACGCGCGTGAGTGCGTGCCGCTGCTTGCCGCCGGTCCGCGGGTTCGAGCGGTGGATCTCGGCCGCCGGTCGACGTTCTCCGATCTCGGCGCCACGGTCGCGGAGTGGTTTGGGATTTCGTTTCGGGGCAGAGGCCGGACGTTTCTCTCCGAGCTCGTGACTCAATGACGCGTCCCGCTCGCGCGGGCGCGCCATCGCTCGAATCGGCACGCGCGTCGGCATTCGCGGCCATGGAGCGCGCATACGCGCCGTACTCGGATTTCCGCGTCGGGGCCGCTCTTGTGGGCGCTGACGGCAGCATCTTCGCGGGATGCAACGTCGAGAACTCGGCGTACCCCGCGGGCATCTGTGCGGAGCGTTCGGCGCTCGCGGCGGCGGTGGCCGGTGGCGTGCGGCGTTTCGATCTCCTCGTCGTGATGACCGAGGCCGATGACCCGACGCCGCCGTGTGGAATGTGTCGTCAGGCGCTCGTGGAGTTCGCGCCGAATCTTCCGATCGTGAGTTACACCAAACATGGCGGCGAGGCGCAGTGGAGCCTTGCTGCACTGCTTCCGCATCCCTTCACCCCGGCCGCGCTGAGTCATCACCAATGAAGCTCGGACGCATCGTGGGAACCGTCGTCTCGACGCGGAAGGACCCGTCGCTCGATTCGCTGAAGCTGCTGATCGTCGAAAACCTCACGACCGATTTGGGTCGCGAGGGTGGTTACGTCGTGGCCGTCGACAGCGTGGGTGCGGGGTTGGGCGAAGTCATTCTCTACGCGACCGGCAGCTCGGCGCGCCTAACGGCGGCGACGAAGGATCGACCGGTCGACGCGGTGATCATGGGAATCGTTGACAGCTTTGACGTGGAAGGACGGAGTGTACGGCTTGCGTAATCGGTTCTTGGGCGTAGCGGTGCTCGCCGCGGTGGTAAGCGGCGCTGTCGCTTGCAGCGAAGATCTGGCCGGGACCGCCGGGTGCCCGTCACTCTGCCCGGAGCAGCGCGTGGACTCGCGCGACACGGTGCTCGATGCGTTCGTGACAATAGACACGACGGTGCTCGGCTACCCGGCCATCGGTACGGAGACGCGCCTCCTCGTCGCATCGCGCGGTGATACGCTCGACGCACGGGCCGTGATGCGGTTCGACACGCTGGTGCAGAATTTCACGCGCGGCGGCAAGGACAGTACGATCTACACGCTCGATAGCGCCGCCGTGAACATCCTGCTCGACACGACCGGTACAAAGGCGACCCAGCCGGTGACGATCGAGCTGTACGACGTCGATACGACGGCGGTCGACACGGCCGTGTCGACTGCGCTCTCGCTCTTCCGGCCGGACCGGTTGATCGGCTCAAAGACGTACGCCGCGACCGATCTGAAAGACTCGCTGCACGTGCCGCTGGAAAACGACAAGGTGCTCCTGAAGCTTCGGGGTGAAGCGCCACGGCGGTTGCGCATCGGGTTCAAGGTCTCGAGCACGGCGTCAGCGCAGATTCGCATCATCTCGGTCGAAGGCGGAGGCGCCCCGACGCTCAGTTACGATCCGTCGCCCGACTCGGCGGTGCACTCGATCGTCAACAGCGTGACGTCGCTCACGCCCACCGATAATCCGACACTCAAGAACGACCTGAGAGATTATCAGATCGTTGCCAACAGCCTCTCGACCGGCGCCGGGAATTTGCTGGGCGTAGGTGGCCTGCCTGCTCAGCGCACGTATTTGCGATTCGACATTCCGCAACGACTGATCGATTCGGCAACCGTCGTTCGCGCAACGCTTCTCTTGACGCAGGTTGCGGCAAGCTCCGTCGACGCTGGTGATAGCTTGACGATATATCCCCAAGTCGTCCGCGCGGGGCTCGGGATCACGGACGTCGCGCGGTCTGCCGGGATCCTGAACAGTCCGAACGTGGAAATCGATTCATTGAGACTCAAACCGTCCGACGGCGGGGTGCGCGCGATCGAAATCGTCGGTGCGCTGCGCCAGTGGAAAGCCGTTGGTACGACGAGGCTGCAGCGCGCGATCGTGCTGCGCTCGTCCAC
This sequence comes from Gemmatimonadaceae bacterium, assembly GCA_036509075.1. GTDB lineage: Bacteria > Gemmatimonadota > Gemmatimonadetes > Gemmatimonadales > Gemmatimonadaceae > JAJKIV01. The sequence continues at coordinate 10,951 of DATCGG010000272.1, read as the reverse complement.
GGAGGGCGCGTCGGCGCCGGTGATATTCTTCTACTCGACTGACGCCGACCCGTCGCAACGGCCGCGACTGCGGCTCACGTATATCGACCAGGTTCAGTTCGGAGTCCCATGATGCGGCGATCTGTCGTCGCTCTCAGCGCCGTCTGCGCGATGGCCGTCGTGTCGTCGCGAGCGAACGCCCAGGGCACTCTCGGTGCGCAGGGGTTCGGATATCCGCCGGGGCAACTGAGTGTCTTCTCCCGGTCGCTTGGCGGAGCGACCGGTGAAACTGACGCGCTGTCTCCGATCAACCCGGCCGCACTGGCGCTGATGCGCCGCGGTGGGATGTACCTTCAGTCAGAGCAGGAGAATCGGTCGCTGGAATCGGGCGGTCAGACTGGTTCGACGCAGGTGTACCGATTCCCGCTGTTCATGGCCGCGGTTCCGATCGGAGCGCGAGCCGTCCTTGGCGCGTCGTACTCGACGCTGCTGGACCGGACCTGGGGCACGGAGATTCGCGGCAGCACGTCCTTCGAGGGAGAGACGGTGTCGTTCACCCAGTCGTTCCGGTCGGAGGGTGCCTTGAACGACATCCGCTTCGCCGGATCGTGGGCGGTGCGCGACAACCTCATCATCGGTGGCGCGGTGCACCTGTTCCCGGGCGAGAACCGCCTAACGATGTCCCGCGAGTTCGACGACTCGCTCACGTTCGCGCCGCTCCGTGATACGACGGCGGTGAACTACTGGGGGTACGGGTATTCGGCTGGCCTGCTGTGGCGGCCGATTCGCACGCTCACGTTCGGTGCATCGGGACGCATTGGCGGCGATCTGGATCTCAAAGAGGCGGATACGCTCCTGGCGAGGGCAAAGGCCCCGTCGCGATTCGGCGCCGGCGTGCGGTGGGACGGTCCGGGACTCACTGCGGCATTCCGCGTCGACAGAACGCTCTGGTCCGACATGGAGGGCCTCGGATCGGAGGGTGCGAAGCCGGAGGACGCGTGGGATTTCGGGTTGGGTGTTGACGCGGTGGGGCCTCAGATCTTTGGCGCGCACCTCACGATTCGTGGCGGTGCCCGGCGGCGAACCCTTCCGTTCCTCGCTGACAGTCAGCAGGTGCACGAGACGGCCTACACGCTGGGAACGGGCGCACCATTTGCTCGCGGACGAGCCCAGATCGACATGTTCGTCGAGCGGTCGTCGCGCACAGCGAACGACCTCGATGCCAAGGAGCGGTCATGGACGTTCGGCTTGGGGTTCACGATCCGACCGTAACGAGATGACTCAGCCGGTCCGCGCCGACGCGCCGCTGATTCTGATTGCCGACGACGTTCCCGCCAACGTCGAGTTGCTGATCGACCAGCTGCATACGCTTGGCTACCGCACGGTTTCGGCGCAGGATGGGCCGTCGGCGCTGGCTGGTTGCTTCGAGCATCGGCCGGAGCTCGTGATTCTCGACGTCTCGATGCCGGCGGGCGACCTCGGTGTCGACGATCGATCCACGGGGTTCGAGGTCTGCCGCCGGATCAAGCGCGACGCACGCACCGCACGCATCCCGGTCATCTTCGTCACTGCGCTCAACGACACGACCGACCGCGTGAAAGCGATCGAGGCGGGCGGCGACGATTTCCTCACGAAGCCGCACAATCGCATGGTGCTCGGCGCGCGCGTTCGGAGCCTGCTCAAGCTGAAGGCGGCCACCGACGCGCTCGAGGACAGCTACCGCAAGCTGCGCGAGCTCGAGAAGGTGCGCGACGATCTCATGAAGATGATCGTGCACGATCTCAAGACGCCGCTCACGTCGATCATCGCGACGCTCGAGATGCTGGCCGACGGCGATCTCGGACCGGTGGGCACGTCGCAGCAGGGTGCGTTGCGCGACACCGAGAACAAGGCACAGGAGCTCCTGCACCTGATCGAGGATCTGCTGGAGGTCGCGCGCATCGAGGAGACGTCGATCTCCCTCGACCTCGAGCCCCTGGCACCGGCCGCGCTCGTGGCCGACATCATGAACGATTGGTCGCTGCGCTTGCAGCAGGAGCGCGCGGCCACGAGCATCGAGGTCGCGGCCGATGTGCCGACGTTCCTCGCGGACAAGGCGCTGCTCAAGCGCGTGTTCGGCAACCTGATTCAGAACTCGCTCGTACACTCGTCGAGCGCGATCGAGCTGCGGGTCATGGCCCGGATGGACCCGCGCGGTGTTCTGTTCACCGTCGCCGACAACGGCCCGGGCATTCCGCCCCAGTATCACGAGGTCATCTTCCACAAGTTCGAGCGCGTGAAGACGCCTAACGTGCCTCGCGTTCGGAGCTCGGGTCTCGGGTTGGCGTTCTGTCGTCTCGTCGTGGAAGCGCATGGCGGCCGAATCTGGGTGCAGAGCATCGAGGGAGCGGGCAGCGCATTCCACATCGTGCTGCCCTTGCGGCCGCCGACGGCCCCGATGGCTCGAGCCAGCGCTGGAGCGGGCGTCGCGTCGTGAAGGCCTACCTCCGCACCTTCGGGTGTCGAGCGAATCAGTACGACACCGAAGCGGTCCGCGCGATGATCGAGGCAGCGGGCGGCGAGATCGTCGCGACGCCTGAGGATGCGGATCTCGCGGTGTTCAACAGCTGCGCCGTCACGGCGGCCGCCGAGGCCGACCTGCGACAGAGCGTGCGGCGAGCCGCGCGGCGCGCGCCGGCGCTGCGTACGGTGGTGATGGGGTGCGCGGCCGCGCGTGACGACGGTACGATCGCGGCGCTGCCGACGGTCGAGCGAGTGGTGCCGGGCGGCGACTTGTTAGGCGTCGCCGAGGCCATCGGGCTCTCCGCCCCGGTGCTGCCGCCTAACGTCCAGACCGGAACCCGCGCATTGCTGCGCATTCAGGATGGATGCGACGAGCACTGCACGTTCTGCGCGACGACGCTCGCGCGTGGCGCGGCCCGGTCTCGAAGCATCGTCGCGCTGGTGGACGAGGCAGAACGTCTCGCGGATCATCATCCCGAGATCGTGCTGACCGGAATACACATCGGGCACTACGGCGTGGACACGGGCACGACGTTGTCGGCGCTCGTCGAGCGACTCGTTCGGGACGTGCCCCGGGTGCGATTCCGACTCAGCTCGCTCGAGGCGACCGAGGTCGACGACCGACTCCGCGAGCTGTCTGCCGAACCGGATCACCTCGTGCCGCACCTGCACGCTCCGCTTCAGTCGGGATCGGATTCGGTCCTCAAGCGAATGGGCCGCCATTGGTACAAGGCGGCTTCCTACGTTGCTGCCGTGGAGCGCATCGCCGCGAGCATCCCCGTGTTCGGGCTTGGTGCTGACGTCATTGCCGGATTCCCCGGAGAGACAGAGGATGACCACAGTTGCACGATGACTGTCGCCGAGTCGCTTCCGTTCACCTACCTCCACGTCTTCCCGTATTCGGTGAGACCGGGCACGGCGGCCGAGCGACTCGTTGGTCATGTCGCCGCCTCGACGATCGAGCGCAGAGCGGCTGAGTTGCGCGCCATCGCCGACCGTTGCGTCGCGGCACACCGTACGCGCCGCCTGGGTGGCGAATGCGACCTGGTTGTCATCGGCACAGCGGCCCGCCGAGAAGGGCTGACGGAGGACTACCTCACGGTCGCGGTCGATCCATCGATTCCTCGCGGAACCCGGTGCCGCGCGCGACTCGATGGCGACGCGTCGCGATTGCTCGGCGTTCCGCTCCAGGCCATCATTCGCTGATGCCCGAGACGCGCCCCACGGTCTACATCGAGACCTACGGCTGCCAGATGAACGTGAGCGATTCCGAGTTGATGCTCGGGCGGCTCACGGACAGCGGCTATCAGGCCGTCGATTCCCCCGACGGTGCGGACGTCATCCTGCTCAACACGTGCGCGATTCGCGACCACGCGGAGCAGCGGGTGATCGGGCGTCTCGGGGAGCTCAAGCGGAACATGAAGCCCGACTCGGTCATGGGCGTGACCGGGTGCATGGCACAGCGCCTCGGGCCGCAGCTGCTCGAGAAAGCGAAGCACGTGAGCCTCGTCGTGGGGCCCGATGGCTATCGCGCGCTGCCGGCGCTCGTCGAGGGCGCGAGGCGCGGCGAGCGCGCCATCGCCACGACGTTCGACCTCGAGGAGCATTACGAGGACTTCACGCCGCGCCGCTTCGACAAGGTGAAAGCGTGGATCCCCGTGCAGCGCGGGTGCGACTACCGATGCACCTACTGTATCGTGCCCACGACGCGCGGGTCCGAGCGGAGTCGGAAGCTCGCGGACGTGGTGCGCGAGGTCGAGCAAGTGGCTGCCGAGGGAATGACTGAAGTCGTTCTGCTCGGGCAGACGGTGAACTCGTACCATGATGGCGAGCGGGGATTCGCGGATCTACTGCGCGCGGTCGGCGCGGTCCCGGGAATTCAGCGCGTTCGATTCACCAGCCCGCACCCTAACGATTTTTCGCCAGCGGTCATCGAGGCGATGGCCGAGGTGGATGCCGTGTGCGAGCACGTGCATCTGCCCATGCAGTCCGGGTCCAACAGTGTCCTCAAGCGCATGCTTCGCCGGTACACGCGCGAGGGTTACCTCCAGTGCGTGGATCGACTGCGTGCGGCGATTCCAGGCCTGGCCCTGACTACCGACGTGATCGTTGGGTTCCCGGGCGAAACCGACGCCGATTTCGAGGAAACGCTGGACGTCGTGCGTGCGGTGGGCTTCGACGACGCGTACACGTTCAAGTTCTCGCCGCGGGATGGAACGCCGGCGACCCGCATGCCGGTCGAAATGACCGTGCCGGACGAGGTGGCGACTGAGCGCCTCGCGCGTCTCATCGATACAGTCCGGCGTGGAGCCAGGGAGCGGAACATGACGCTCCTCGGCGCCAGACGCGAAGTGCTGGTCGAGAAGGGAGCGAGGCGTGGTGATCTGCTCCAGGCGCGCACGCGCGACTTCAAGACCGTGCTGCTGCCGGGCGACGACTCCATGATCGGGCGTTACTTCACCGTCGAGCTGACGGGCACGACCGGCTCGACCTTTACGGGTGCGGTATGTCACAAACGCGAGCGGACACCGTTGCCGATGGCCGGATGAAAAACGCGCTGGAAGAATTGGTGCTCGAGGTGTACGCGCAGCTGCGGACGAAGCACACGGAGTTTTGCTCCTGTGAGCGATGTCACGATGACGTGATTGCCCAGGCCCTGAACAAAGCTAGACCGCGGTACATTGGCGGCTCACCCATCGGAGCTGCCGTCACGCGCGTCTCGCTGTCGAGTGACCAGGCCCGAGCGGAGATCGCCGTGCTGGTCTTCGAATCGATGCGGCGCGTCAACCAGAACCCCCGCCACGGTCCCGAGGACTACGTACCGCTCGGAGCTGGCGGATAGCAGGGAGCACCTGATTGCCGCTCGTCGCCGCTGCGTTCATTGCACACGCCGCCGGACTCCTTCTCGGGTTCGGCGGCTTTTTGTTGGCAGGACTGAGCGTCTCGGCGGCGGGTGCGGCCGTCGCTGTCCTGCGACGGGATGCGCGCGCCGCGGCGCTGGCGCTGCTGGGCGCGGCGGGTGTGCTGCGCGCAACCGCTGCCGCGCGCGCGGACGAGCAGTGCGCGCGCCGCGCGATCGCGCTGAACCCCGAGGCGGACATGACGGTCGCATACACCGCGGTCGTCGAAGCCGATGCTCGCGCGCGGACACGCGTTCCCGCGACGCTCGAGGATGGCGGTTGCCGTGTGCGCGCGAGCCTCCTGATCGAGCGAGGCGAAGCCGCGGCCGGCTCACGCGTCGCGGTTCGCGGCGAGGCGGCGCATGCCGGCGCACTCATCGTCGTTCAGCATGCCACCCTCGTTGTCCTCTCGCGCCCGGGACTCGACAGGCGAGTGCGGGAGCGGGCAGGGCGCGCGATCGACCGCACGTTCGGCACCGACGCCGCGCTCGCCCGGGCACTGCTGATCGCGGACACGCGCACGCTCGACACGGGCATTCGATCTCGTTATGCGGACGCTGGCATCGTCCATCTGCTCTCCGTCTCGGGCCTGCACGTCGCGATCATCGCCGGCGCGGCCGAGCTGCTGCTGTCCGCGGTCCGCGTGTCGCGCATCGCGTCGGTGTGGCTCGCGCTGATCGTGACGCTCGTGTACATCATCGTCATTGGCGCACCGGCGCCCGCGGTGCGATCGGCCGTGATGCTCGGCGCCAGCGCGCTCTCCCGCCTAACGCAACGACCAACGTCGCCGTGGGCCGGCCTGGCGCTCGGCGCCTGGGCGCCTGTGGTAAACCCGCGGATCATCACCGACCTGGGCTTCCAGCTCAGCGTCGCCGGTCTGGCTGCGCTCATTGCGTCAGGCGCTCTCGCTCGGCGCCTGCTTGCCGGTCGAGTCACCGGGTGGCGACGCGTGCTTGCGCGCGATCTGATCGTGTCCACGCTCGCATCGGTCGTCACGCTTCCGCTCATCGCCTGGACGTTCGGCCGCCTGAGCATCGTTGCGCCGCTCTCGAACCTCGCGGCTGGACCGATCTTCACCGTGCTGCAGCCGACGCTGTTCCTCGCGTTGTTGCTGTCGCCGTTTCGGTTCGCGGCTTCGGTTCCCGCAGATGCCGCGCACGTCATGCTGCGGGCCGTCGACGTCGTTGCCGATCTGGCGACGCGCATTCCCTTCGCGGCGGTGCCGGTTGCACCGAGCCTGGCCACGGTCACCCTGCTCGGCGTGTTGTCAGTGTCGCTGATCGTTGCCTGCTCGAGCGCGGCGGGAAGCGCCTGGGGCGCGCGCGGCTTGATCGGCGCGGCCGCGGCAGCAGCACTCGCTGTGGTCGGGTTCGAGGTAGGTGGCCGCGGAGGCGTGCTCGAGCTTCACATGATCGACGTGGGTCAGGGTGACGCGCTCGCGCTTCGGACTCCGGCCGGCCGATGGGTGCTCTTCGATGCCGGCCGAAGCTGGTCGGGTGGCGACGCCGGGCGCTCGACGATCGTGCCCTACCTGCGACGGCGCGGAGGCGCTTTGCACGCGTTCGTGCTGTCACACCCGCACAGCGATCATGTCGGTGGCGGCGCATCGACGTTGGCTGCGATGCGGGCCAGCGCGTATTGGGATGGCGCGTACGTGACGGGGAGCGATCCCTATCGGGCGTCGCTCGAGGAAGCGGCCCGGCTGCGCATCGCCTGGCATCGCGTTCATCCCGGGGATTCACTGTCGCTGGATGGCGTGCGGATTCGCTTTCTCGCGCCGGATTCGGCGTGGGCCGCTTCCCTCACGGATCCCAATGAAGCGAGCGCGGTAGCGGTGATCCAGTACGACCAGGTACGATTCCTGATGACCGGCGACGCGGAAGCGGGCGAAGAACAGTGGATGCTCGCGCACGACGCGCAGGCGCTTCGCGCCGACGTGCTCAAAGTGGGACATCACGGAAGCTCCACGAGCAGTACACCGGCCTTCCTCGATGCAGTGCAGCCGAAGCTCGCGCTGATCTCGGTCGGTGCCGAAAACACGTATGGTCATCCGAGCCCTGCGGTCGTCCGGTCACTCGTGGAGCGTGGCGTTCAGGTGCTTCGCACCGATTACGCCGGGACCGTTGTCATCCGAACCGATGGCCGGTCGCTCGACGTCGAAGCGGGGGGCGAACGGTGGGCGCGCTGAATCGCATCCTGCACGCAATCGTGGGGCGGCGTGTCGATTTGCCGCCACAACTTGCCGAGCATTTCCCGGAGCTTCGAGCTGCGCGCTACCGGGTTGGGGGCCTGCCGTTGCGCATTGGCGGCTGGAGCTTAGGTGCAACGACGGTGTCAGGATTCACCTTATGGCGCACCGTTTGGGTCGAGCCGAGCTTCCTTTGGGAAGCGGAACTGCTCTTGCACGAAATCCGCCACGTTCAACAGTTTGAGGCCAGCGTGTCCTTCCCGCTGCAGTACGTGTGGGAATCCCTGAGGCGAGGCTACCACGCCAACCGCTTCGAGGTCGACGCGCGGCGTTATGCATCGGCACGACTCGCACGGAGTAGTGCCCCTCCATCAACGCAGGACGTGTAGCCGTGGTCAAGCATACCGCCACTTCCGTCGTCACGATCGAGCGCTTCATCATCGAGCAGGAGCGCCTGCACCCCGAAGCGACTGGTGAGCTGTCGGGGATCCTCTACGATCTCGCGCTCGCGGCGAAGATGATCGCCAATAAGGTCCGTAGCGCGGGCCTGGCCGACATTCTCGGATCCGCCGAGCAGGAGAACGTCCAGGGCGAGGTCCAGCAGAAGCTCGATGTGTTCGCCAACGAGACGATCATCAAGGCGCTCGACCACGGTGGCCGCCTGTGCGCGATGGCGTCGGAAGAGGAGCCGGACATCATTCCGATTCCGGAAGGCTTCAAGTGCGGGAAGTACGTCCTGCTGTTCGACCCGCTCGACGGATCGTCGAACATCGATGTGAACGTGCCCGTGGGCACCATCTTCTCCGTGGTCCGCAAGATCACCCGTGGCGCCCGTGGCGAGATGGAGGATCTGCTGCAGCCGGGCCGGCGCCAGGTAGCCGCGGGTTACGTGATCTACGGATCCAGCACGATGCTCGTGTACACGACGGGGCAGGGCGCACACGGCTTCACACTCGACCCGTCCATCGGCGAGTTCCTGCTCTCGCACCCGGACATCAGGATCCCGGAGCGCGGCCGGTATCTGTCGGTCAACGACTCATACGAGAACGACTGGGCCGAGCCGGTGAAGCAGCTCATGCGGAGCTATCGCGGGATCGGCGGTGTGCGGAAGCCGTTGAGTGTGCGGTACGTGGGATCGCTCGTCGCCGATTTCCACCGCAACCTGCTCGGTGGCGGCGTCTTCTGCTATCCGGCAAATCGTAGAAGTCCCAACGGAAAGTTGCGGCTTCTCTACGAGGCCAATCCGTTGGCGTTCGTGGTGGAGCAGGCTGGAGGGCTCGCAACCGACGGCCGACAGCGCATCGTCGACGTCAACCCGACGGAGCTTCACCAGCGGACGCCCCTGTTCATCGGAAGCCGGTTCGAGGTCGAGGCGGCGAGCAATATGCTCGCGGCCGAGCGCCCGCTCTCGGCAGCCGTCTAGGCGGCACTTCTGACCGCTGCGTCTCGTCCTCAGCAAAAGACCGACGAACGGGCAACGCCGTCGGGTATCGTCGTCGAGCCGGTCTATCGGCCTAACGACGCGCCCGGGGACTACGCGCGCGACCTGGGTGATCCCGGCCGCTTCCCGTTCACACGCGGTGTGCAGCCGACGATGTATCGCGGCCGGCTGTGGACGATGCGGCAGTACGCCGGGTTCGGGACCGCGGCCGAGACGAATCGGCGCTTCCACCATTTGCTTGGCGCCGGACAAACCGGTCTTTCCGTCGCGTTCGACCTGCCGACGCAGATGGGCATCGACTCCGATTCGCCGCGCGCGCTCGGTGAGGTAGGCCGGGTGGGTGTGGCGATCGACTCCGTCGAGGACATGCACGTCCTGCTCGACGGGCTGCCGCTCGATACGGTCTCCACGTCGATGACGATCAACGCGACAGCGGCCGTGCTGCTCGCGATGTACATCGTCGTGGCCGAGGAGCGTGGCATTTCTCGCGAGAAGGTCAGTGGCACGATTCAGAACGATGTGCTCAAGGAGTACATCGCCCGCGGCACGTATATCTATCCGCCCGGGCCCAGCCTCGCGCTCATCGCGGAAATTTTTCGCTTCTGCGCGGCTGAGGTGCCGAACTGGAATCCGATCTCCATCTCGGGCTACCACATTCGCGAGGCGGGGTCGACGGCCGTTCAGGAGCTCGCGTTCACGTTCGCCAACACGATCGAGTACGTGAAACAGGCGCAGGCCGCGGGTCTCGCGGTGGATGTGTTCGCGCCGCGGCTCTCGTTCTTCTTCGCGGCCCACAGCGATCTGTTCGAGGAGATCGCGAAGTTCCGCGCCGCGCGCCGCATCTACGCTCGACTCATGCGCGATCGGTTCGGGGCCAACGACGCGAGCTGTCGAATGCGATTTCACACGCAGACGGGCGGCGTGACGCTGACGGCGCAGCAGCCGCTCAACAACGTGGTACGTGTCGCGGTCCAGACCCTGGCTGCAACGTTAGGCGGCACGCAATCGCTGCACACGAACGGCTACGACGAGGCGCTTGCGCTTCCGACCGCCGACGCCGCGACGCTCGCGTTGCGCACGCAGCAGATCGTGGCGTATGAGTCGGGCGTCGCAAACACCGTCGACCCGCTGGCGGGGAGCTATTTCGTCGAAGCGCTGACGACGGAGATCGAACGACAGGCGACAGCCCTCATCGAGAGGGTCGACGAACTGGGCGGTGCCGAGCGCGCGATCGCGGCCGGGTTTTTCCAGGAGGAGATCGCCCGGAGCGCGTACGCTCAGCAGTTGCGCGTGGAGGCGGGCGAGACGGTCGTCGTGGGGGTGAACCGCTTTGCCGACGACTCCGATCCGCCGTCGATCCCCACGCCGGACTTCTCGGCCCTCGAGCGCGAACAGGTGGATCGCGTTAGGTCTGTCCGCGCGGCGCGCGATGCCGGGCGCGCGGAGGCAGCGCTCGCCGCGATTCGCGCGGGGGCCGCGCAGTACGCGGCCTCGAATGCCACCGCGCGACCGGCTCTGATGCCACTGATCGTCGAGGCCGTCCGCGCGCGCGCGACGGTGGGCGAGATATCGGACACCTTGCGATCGAGCTGGGGCGAATACCGTCCAACTTGAGCGCGGTGTTGGCGCCCGCTATGTTACGGGTTCGCCCCCGCCTTCCTAAGTATCGAATCAATGCCAACTTACGACTATCGTTGCCCTAACGGGCACGATTTCGAACACTTTTTCCGCAAAATCAGCGACGCTGCACCCGAGCTCGAATGTCCCGTCTGTGGAGCGGTGGCGGCTCGACGCGTCTCGGGCGGCGCCGGCCTGGTCTTCAAGGGCAGCGGGTTCTACCTCACGGACTACGGCAAGAACGCGCACCGCAAGGGCGGTTCGGACACGTCGGGCTCCAGTTCCGGTGGCGAGTCGAGTGCGACTAGTGGCGATTCTGCCAAG
>DATCGG010000271.1:0-4189 GCA_036509075.1 Gemmatimonadaceae bacterium | reverse complement strand
GCGGCCGGGACAGTTCCAGGCGACGCCGCTCGCCATTGGCGACACGCTATTTCTGAGCACCCCGTTCAACCGCGTGGTGGCGCTCGACGCCGCGACCGGACGTGAGCTCTGGGCCTACGACCCGCATGCCTACGATGCCGGTCAGCCGTCGAACGGCACGGGCTTCGTTCATCGCGGCGTCGCCACGTGGAGTGATGGCAAGCAGCGCCGGATCCTCATCGCGAGCCGCTGGCGACTGATCGCCATCGATGCAGCGACTGGGAAACCGATCCCGACGTTCGGCGCGAATGGCGAGGTCGATCTCACGGCGAACATCCTGTGGAGCGTCGAGCACAAACACTACACGAACACGTCACCGCCAGTCGTGTACGGCGATCTCGTGATCGTGGGCAATGGGGTCGGCGACCGGCTGGTATACAAGCGCGACCCGCCGGGCGACATCCAGGCGTTCGATGTCCGCACGGGCAAGCGCGTCTGGCGGTTCAACCCCATCCCGCAGCCGGGCGAGTACGGCAACGAGACGTGGGAGGACAGCTCGTGGGCGCGGATGGGACACACGAACGTCTGGGCACCGTTCACCGTCGATGTCAAACGTGGGCTCGTCTACCTGCCGTTCGGCACGCCGAGCAACGACTGGTACGGCGGCGAACGGCTCGGCGACAACCTGTTTGCCGAGAGCATCGTGTGTCTCGACGCGAAAACGGGGCGCCGCGTGTGGCATTACCAGATTACGCACCACGGTCTCTGGGACTATGACATGCCGTCGCCGCCCGTGCTCGCGACGATTCACAAGGATGGGCGCGCGCTCGATGTGGTAGCGATGGTGACGAAGCAGGGATGGGTGTTCGTGTTCGATCGCGTCACAGGTCAACCGGTTTGGCCCATCGTCGAGCGCCCCGCTGCGGCGAGTGACGTGCCGGGCGAGCGCGCGGCGCCAACGCAGCCGGTGCCGACGAAGCCTCCCGCTTTCGCGAAGCAGGGCTTCACGGAGGACGACGTCATCGACTTCACCCCTGAGCTCAAGCGCCTCGCGCTCGAGGAGGTGCAGAAGTATCGCATGGGGCCGTTGTATACGCCGCCAACGCTGCAGGGAACGATCGTGATGCCGGGAGCGATCGGGGGTGGTGGATGGGGCGGCGGCGCGTTCGACCCGGAGACCGGGGTGTTGTACGTGAAAGCGACGAACAACCCGGCGCTCTTCAAGCTTTTTCCGGTGGAGGCGCCGTCCGACACATTGCAGGCGCGGTTCATGGTGGAGCTGGGTCGCTCGTTAGGCGTCCGACCGAGGTCTCCTGGCACCGACAGCGCTGCTCGGGCGCCGGAGCTTCCTGCTCACAAGCCGCCGTACGGAACACTGACGGCCATCGACCTCAATCGCGGCGAACAGGTGTGGCAGGTGACGCTTGGTGATGAGCCGTCGGTCCGCAACCATCCCATGCTGCGCGGCGTGACGCTGCCACCGTTGTTAGGCGTTCGCGGCGCGCCGGGGCCGATTGTCACGCGCAGTGGGCTGCTGTTTGTGACGGGGGGCGGGCAGGTTCTGTATGCAATCGATGCCAGGAACGGCAGTACGTTGTGGCAGCATGATTTCGGACGCGTAGCGTACTCGGTGCCTATGACATACGCTACGCGGGACGGTCGACAATTCGTCGTGGTCGCGACGGGAGCAGGACCGAACGCGGAGCTCGTCGCGTTTACGATCGGGAACTAAGGGGCTGCGCCCGTCACCGGCCAATCAGCACCGTTTACCGTGCCCGGCGCACCGTTGACGCCGCGCGGCACGAGCATTGACTGTCGGAACTGGCGGGCGGGGCGATGGTGTGCCGCGAGATGACCGGGAGGTCTAGCCGTGACGGACCCCATTCCTTCTTACCACGATCCCAGGCAAGCGAGCGGTCAGCGCATCCGCGCTGTGGTGATCGTACTGGGTCTCAGCGCGCTCATCGCGGCAGGGGAGGCAGCGCGGCGCGAGCGCGGACCTGATCGCGACGGCGTCGCCGTGGCGACAGCGGCGGCAATGCCGCCAACGGTTCGCACCACGCCGGACTCGGCCCCCCGCACGTGGATCGAGATGAAGAACGTCAATCTCCGCGTCGCCAAGGACGCGGTCGTCGGGGTTCGGTTGCTGCGCGGGCAGGTTATGCCAACGGAGCCAGGCGGAAGCGCGCTACTCGACAGCACGAACTCGTTCTCGATCCGCATCACGTCGGGCACCGTGGCGATCCACAGCGCCGACCTCGGTGTGATCCTCAACCAGTTCGTTTTCGGGTACACGGGTTCACCGCTCAAGCACCTGAAGGTGCGCACCGAGGGCGACCAGCTCGTGCAGGCAGGCGTCATGCACAAAGGCGTCGATCTCAAGTTCGAGATCAAGGCAGCGCTCTCGCTCACCGACAGCGGATGGATTCGCCTACGACCGACGAAGGTCCGCGTGTTAGGCGTGAACGGCCAGTCGCTGCTGCACGCGCTCGGCCTGCATCTCGACGACATGCTCGACCTGAGCAAGTCGACAGCGGCTCGCGTGAAGGGAGATGACATTTACCTCGACCCGACCAAGATCCTGCCGCCGCCCACGATCTCAGGACGCCTAACGTCGATTCGAGTGGAGGGTGACGCGCTCGTGCAGGAGTTCGCGACGCTGCCTGACGACTCGCTGTTCTCCGGCTACGCGCGCGCCGACTCCGCGGCGCCGAACTATCTCTTCTTCCGTGGCGGGCGGCTGCGATTCGGTCGGTTGGAGATGCGTGATACCGACCTCCAAATTCTCGATCTTGATCCCTCGGACCCATTCGATCTGTTCCTGGCCGAGTACAATAAGCAACTCACGGCCGGCTACTCGCGCACTCGCCCCAACCGGGGGCTACAGGCGTTCTTTCCTGATTACAACGATCTGGGGAAGCCCGTCGCGATGCCTGTCGTGTCGGGGAGTCGAGAATAGGGTCTGGGGCCTCGCAGGAACCTTCTACGGCCGCGGAGGCCTCCTCGGCGCTCATAACATCCCCGGCCGAGTCTCGAATCCCCTAGTCCCTACTCGTTATCTCCTCCGCAGACGCCACCAGGACATCGAGCTGGCGCCCAAGGCGCGTTAGGCGCGCGCGAACGATCGGGTCCACAGTCGTCGACGCGAGCGTGTCTGCGTTCCACGACACCGCCGGCGCGAGCTGCGCCGACTCACCCGACGCGAGCCGCGCCGCCGCACCATCCAGCCGCGCCGTCGCCGTCGCGGCGAACTGCTCGAGCATCGTCGCCGTCGAGGGGTCCACGGCATGACGGCTCACGGACAGGGCGGCGACGGACACCGTGAACCGACGCACGTACGTCAGGAACGTCATCACCGGCGCGAGCAGCTCGGTCTTTCCACCGTGCTCCGCAAGCAGCCGCTGGAACGACTCCTCGGCATTGATGGCCGCGAGGGCAGCGTCGCGCCGTCGCGTACGCATTGCCTCGCCCGCCGCGTCACTGCGATCCGGGAAGCTTCGAACGACGGTCTGCAAATAGTTGCGATTGGTGTGGAGTGTCGCCGCCAGATACGTGGGCAGGCGCCGCCACTCGGGTGCAGGCCAGAGGAGTCGCGCGCCTAACAATGCGATCGTCCCGCCCAGGAGGGTATTGATCACGCGCACCGTCGCGAGATGCCAATCACCGGCGCTCGCCTCCGCCAACAGCACGAACGTCGGCGTCAGGAAGATCGCGAACGCCGTGTAGTTGACCGGCAGCAGGGCCACGCTCACCGCGGCGAATATGAACGACAGCACGAGGATCGCCCGGATGTCGTGGAACAGCGCACCGAGACCCGCCGTCAGGATGCCGCCAAGGACCGTGCCGATGACGCGCTGCACGGCGCGCTGCGTCGTCACGCCGGTGTACGGCTGCAGGATGATGACGGCGGTGACGGTCACCCAATAGCCGCGCGCGAGGTGCAGCGCACCCGCCAGCCACACGGCGGCCGCGGTGACGATCGCCACACGCAGGGCGTGTCGCAGCACGAGGGAGTCGAGCGCCAGCACGGACCTGAGCGGCGCGAGCACCGCGCGAGGCTCGGTCGCCTCTTCGGTCTCGAGCGACGTGGTCGCAACCAGTGGTGGAGCGCCGTCCAGCGCCGCTACGTTCGCCACGGCGACGTTGGCGAACATGGCGGTTCGGTCGAGGAGCGTCGCCGCGTGAGCGTAGTGAGCTGCCACGTCGGCGG
>DATCGG010000270.1:0-8147 GCA_036509075.1 Gemmatimonadaceae bacterium | reverse complement strand
TGGAGGCCGACCTGATCGCGGTCGAGGGTGACCCGGTCGCGGACATCACGGCCCTGCAGCGCGTCGTGTTCGTGATGAAGGGCGGCCGCGTCTACCGCAACGGCCGCGAGGGCGCCCGACTCATGGACCGGCCGTTCGGCGCGTCCGGTCCGACACTGGTCCTTCCGAGCGTCTCGATTCTCGACTCGATCCGCGCGTCCATCGTGCGATCCGTGACGCCAGCCGGTGCGAAGATTCAGATCGCGACGATCATGCGGCAGGATTCGGTCGGAATCCCGATGGCGCGGTACGCCGAGATCGCGCCGCGCGTTGCGCACGTGCGCGTGGACCCAACGGAACTGCGCCTTGCCGTGGGCGACACGGTGCGCGTGCCGAAGCAGGTGACGGTGACGGCACTCGACAGCGCCGGCGGGAACCTCGGCGTGCTGTCCGCCTTCGACTACACGATCGTGACGGGCGCGACGCCCGCGGTGGTGCCGGACCCCAACTCGACGCGTCAACTGATCGCGCAGAACCGCGGGGAGATGACGGTGATGTTTGCGTTTCCGCGCGGTTTGTGGGCGAAGCCGACGGAGCCGCCGAGCGCTCTTTTGAAGGTCGTGGTTAGGTGACTGGCGACTGGCGACAGGCGACAGGCGACAGAAACCGTCGGCATGTTCTCTCGAGATAGGCCTCCCGAGGGTGTTCCGTATTCTCTGCCGCCTGCCGCCTGCCGCCAGTCGCCAGCCGCCAAGTCTATTCCGATCTCAACGCCACCACCGGATCTACCCGCGTTGCCCGACGCGCGGGAATGAGCGACGCGACCACGGCTACCGCGAGAATCGTCCCGACAGACGCGCCGAACGCCACCGGGTCGTGCGCCGGCGTGTCGAACAGCAGCTTCTCCACGTAGCGCACCGTCACGAACGCCACGATCACGCCAAGCGCGACGCCCAGCGCGGTCACGCGAATGCCCTGCCACAGCACCAGCCGGCGAATGTCGGCCGCCTGCGCGCCTAACGCGACACGCACACCCATCTCGCGCATCCGCTGCGCAACATCATACGCAATCACGCCGTAGAGGCCCACCGCCGCCAACAGGAGGGCGAGCGCTCCGAAGATGGAGAACATTGTCGCTCCGAGTCGCCACTGGCGCACGACCGGATCGAGCACGCTCGTCAGCGGCCTCACGCTCGCGTAGCCCAACCCAGGCAGCAGTTGCTGCACCTCGCGCCGCAACGGCTCGGCGATCGCCCGCGGATCGCCCGGCGTGCGCACGATGATGGCGCCAGTCGTGCGACTCTGGGTCGCCGGCACATACATCTGCATGCTCTCATCATCCCCGAGGTCGCCGAACTTCATGTTCTCCGCGATCCCGACCACCTCGCTGCACGGCGCGGTGTCAGCCCCGATACGGAGGCACTGTCCCATCGGGTCCTTCCCGTTCCACAGCAATTTGCCCATCGCTTCGCTGATCACCACCACCTTCGGCCCGTCGCGCGGATCAGTCGAGCCGACCGCGCGGCCGCGAAGGAGCCGCGTGCCCATCGTCTGGAAATAGTCATCGCCCACGGGATTCATGACGTACGTGCGCTGGCGTTCCGCCGAGTCAATGCCCGGCACGAATACGTCCTCGGACCACGTCATCCAGAAGGGAACGCTGACCAGTGTCGATGCGCTCGTGACCCCCGGCATTGCGCGCACGCGGTCGAGGGCACGCTGCATGATCGCCCTCTCCTGCTCATCGGTCGTCCCTGTCCCGCGCAACTCGAGCCGTACATGGAGCAGTCGGTCGGGATCCCAGCCGAGGTCGACCTTCTGCACGTTGTGCAGACTGCGGACGAACAACGCGGCGCCAATGAGCAGCACCACGGACAACGCAGCCTGCGCCACGAGTAAGCCGGAACGCAGCCGCGAACGATTGCCGCCGCCCTCGCGCTCGCCCGCCTTGAGCGATGCGTTCACATCCGCGCGCAGGGCGTGAGCTGCTGGGGCCAACCCGGTCAGGAGCCCGGTGAACAGCACGACGACCGTCGTGAACAGCATCACGCGCGAGTCGAAGATCGGTACGAACGACCAATCCACGTCCGGCAGGAGAACCCGGCGAATCGCCCCACCGCCCCAATGCGCAAGCGCCAGCCCAAGGACCCCGCCCAACACCGCGACGACGACGCTTTCCGTGACCAGCTGCGCGGCCAGACGCCCGCGTCCCACGCCTAACGCCACGCGGACGGCGATCTCGCGACGACGCCGTATGCCCCGCGCGATCAGGAGATTCGCCACGTTTGCACACGCGATGAGCAGCACGATCGCCGCCACGCCTGCCAGC
This sequence comes from Gemmatimonadaceae bacterium, assembly GCA_036509075.1. GTDB lineage: Bacteria > Gemmatimonadota > Gemmatimonadetes > Gemmatimonadales > Gemmatimonadaceae > JAJKIV01. Next base: position 5,839 of record DATCGG010000270.1, on the reverse strand, counting down.
CACGTCGCCACCTTCGCACTCTCCGATCGCTTCGGTCCGCGATCCATAGGCAGCGGCGCGAGCTCCCCGCGTGTGAGCGCGAGGGCCTGTTTGGTAATCGGTGCGGACCCTGGCTTCGCCGCCGCGGCATCGAGTCGACTCTGTCTGTACGCGCGCGTGAGCTCGGCGTTCGCCATATCCGGCGTGGCCCCCGGCCTGAGACGCGCAATCATCTCGAGCCACGACATGTTGTGCTCGAGGTAATAGCGGTCGGACCCGAGCATCTCCAAGGCGCCGACCGTGATCGGCACGTACGCGGCCGTCGTGGTTGCCCAGATGCCGTGAAACCCTTTCGGCGCGACACCGATGATCGTGTACATCTCCGCTTCCACACGCAGCTGGCGGCCGATCACGGCTCGGTCGCCACCGAAACGCGATTGCCAGTAGCCGTAGCCGAGGACCACGACATTGGTCCCGCGCGGTGGCCGATCTTCGTCTGGCGTGAAGAACCGGCCCACCACCGGCCGTACGTCGAACATCTGCCAGAAGCTCGCGCTGACGAGTCCTACCGCGACCGCTTCGGCAGCGTTGCCCAGGCCCACCACACGTTGCGCATCCTGATAGATGGCGGCAGTCTGCGAGAACGCGCGGGTGTGGTCGCGCAGCTCGGTGTACCGGAGATAGCTGATGTTGTTGGCGATGCTCTCGGTGCCGTCGGGGCGCGGGCTTCGAAGGTAGACCCGGCCGACGCGGTCAGCGTCAGGCATGAACGCGGGTGGGCGGAACAGGAGACGGTCGAGGATCTCGAACATGGTCGCGTTCGCGCCGATCCCGAGCGCGAACGTGAGCGCGAGGGCAGCGCTGAAGCCGGGCGCGCGACGAAGTTGTCGCATGGCGTAGCGCAGGTCGTCGCGAAGCGCATCGAGACGCTCGACCATCGTCAGTTTCTCCTCACGATGTTTGGCGGCAGCAAGCAGCTGTGGACGAACCTCATCCAGCACGCCGAACCGGCGAAGCGCCTCGGCGTCGGCCTCCGCGCGCGTGAGCCCCGTCGCGACGAGGGCATCCGCGCGCGCGTCGAGATGGAATCGGATCTCGTCGTCGGTCTCGGTTTCGACGCGACGGCGTCCGAACGGCAGGCGTAACGCGCGGCGGATACGCGGCGGCAACATCGGTATCCCGTTAGGCTGGCTGAGGAGTGTTGAGGATGGTCGTCACTGTTTCCGCGTACCGGTTCCAGCGCGCCGTTTCGTTTCGGAGCTCGGCGCGTCCGACCGGCGTGATGCTATAGTAGCGGGCGCGCCGGTTGTTCTCGGTGACACCCCAGTCGGCGGTGATCGCCCGCCGTGCCTCGAGCCGGTACAGCGACTGATAGAGCGCGCTGTCGATGATGTCGAGGTTCCCGGTGGCGCGGGCCTCGATCCAGGCGGTGATCTCGAAGCCGTGCATCGGTGCCCACGTGAGGGCTTTCAGCACGAGGACGTCGAGTGTTCCCCGGAGAACCGTCAGTGGTTCGGCCAACCGACACTCCTTACAGGTTCTGTATAGAGTGCAGTTGTGCGTTTCGGCTGTCAAGGTTCAGTCAGGCATCCGGCGGGGATGTCGGGATTGACTGACCAGGCGCGACGCCGGAAGTTCGGTGACCTCGTAGCCCTCATCCACGACAATGAACGCACTCGTTGCGGCACTGCTTGCGGTAACGCAGGCAGCCGCCGATTCCACCCACTTCATCGTTCTCAATCACGGCCGCCCTGCTGGCGAGATGCACGTCAGCGCCACGCCGGACTCTGTCGTCGTACGATTCCGCTACCAGGACCGGCAGCGCGGCCCGCGGTTCGAGACTCTCTATAAGCTCGGCCCCAATCGACGCGTCCTCGCGCTGGAAACACGGAGCGTCACGCCCGAAGGCACGCTTGGCCCCGTGACGCAACGGGTGGACTTCTGGGGCGATTCTCTTCGATCCGTCGTGTCGGGCGACACGACGCTCATGCGCGACGACCCGACGTCGTACTTCGTGCTCGACAACACGTCGCCGTTCGACGACGCGCTCCTCGTGCGCTTTCTGCTCTCGCGGCCGCAGCATACCTCGCGGCTCTATCCCGACGGGAATGGCCACGCCGAAGTCGTCGCCGACACGACCGTCACCGTGGGCGGGGCGCAGCGACACATCCGGCTCGTATTCACCGATGGGCCCTCGACGTCCACCGACGCCGTGTGGATCGACGACGCGAATCAGCTCTTCGCGAGCGGCGTGGGATGGTTCATCACCGTCCCGCGCAACGCGGTGAGCGTGCTGTCTGCCCTGCATGGGATCGAAAAGCGCATCCGCATCGAACGCTCGGCGGCGGTGGCGAAGCGCCTAACGCCGCCGGCGCCCAAGGCGCTGGTGATCCGCAATGGCGACGTCTTCGACAGCGAGCGCGGTCTCGTCCGCCCGCGGACCACGATCGTCATCGAAGGCGAGCGCATCACGGCCGTCGGACCCGCCGACTCGATCAAGAGCCCGGCCGGGGCAACGGTCATCGATGCCACCGGCAAGACCGTCATCCCCGGTCTCTGGGACATGCACACGCACCTGTTCCTGTCCGGCGAAGAAGCGGGACTGATGCAACTGGGCGCCGGCATCACGACGGTGCGGGACATGGCTTCCGACATCGATGATGCCGTCTCGCAACGCGAGCGCGCCCAGCGCGGCACGCTCCTGTCGCCACGCTTCATCCTCGCCGGGTTCATCGAGGGCCCCGGGAAGTGGGCGGGGCCGTCGGAGGTGCTGGTGCGAACGGAGGACGAAGCGAGAGCCTGGGTCGCGCGCTACGATTCGTTAGGCTACAAGCAGATCAAGCTCTACAACCTCGTGCACCCCGATCTCGTGCCCACCATCGCCGCGGAGGCGCACAAGCGCGGCATGCGGCTGTCGGGGCACATTCCGCGCGGGCTCACGATCGAGTCCGCCGTCACGCTCGGCTTCGACGAGTTCCAGCACGCCGCCTTCCTGTTCTCGACCTTCTTCCAGGATTCTCTCTACGTTCCGCGAATGCGCGCGTACTCGGATGTCGCCACCATGGTGGCGCCGACCTTCGACGTCAACGCGCCCCGGGTCACCGCGCTCATTGGATTCCTCCGGGATCATCACACGGTCGTGGACGGCACGTTCAACGTCTGGCAGGACCGCTCGCGCCCGCTGCCCGATGGTAACGACCCGATCTTCGGGCCAACGATCGCGTGGATGCCGCCGCTGATGAAGCGTGGGTTCCGGGCAGGGTCGCCGCCCCCGCCCGAGGCGGCCGCGCGCGCGGAAGCCACCAGCGCGAACTATCGGCGCATGCTGAAGCGTCTTTACGACGCGGGCGTGACACTCGTCCCGGGTACGGACAACGTCGCGGGCCTCTCGTTGCACGGGGAGCTCGAGGTGTACGAGCGGGCCGGCATCCCTGCCCCCGCCGTCCTTCAGATCGCCACTATCATTCCTGCTCGGGTGATGAAGGACGACAAGGATTATGGTAGTATCGCTCGCGGAAAGGTCGCCGATCTGGCCATCGTGAACGGTCACCCGGCCGAGCACATCACGGATCTCCGACGGACCGAGCGCGTCGTGCGCGCGGGACGTGTGTACGACTCGAAAGCCTTGTACGAAGCAGCGGGACTCAACCCGAAATGGTGAGATGAGGAATTCATAATGGTTCGTCAGAGTGCACTGCGTCGCTCGGTGATGGTCAGCGCCTGTGTCGTGGCCGCCGCGTGCGGACGACGAACACCAACCACTACGCCTACCCCGGCGCCCGTCGCCGCTGCGCGACCCATTCACACGGTCGTCCCGGTGCCGTCGTCGATTCAGATCACGCCGACCGACAGCTTCCGGATCGATACGACCGTCAGGGTCGTCGTCGCCGCGGGCGGAGGCAACGCAGCCGAAGGAATCGCCGCGTACCTCACCAACCTGCTCAGCGGCCCGCTAGCGCCGCCGCCTCGGACGCTCTCCGCGGGCGAGGCAGTGCCGCCGCGGAGCATTCAGCTCGCGCTCGACCCATCCAAGTCGACGCTCGGGCTCGAGGGCTACGAGCTCACAGTGACGCGCGACGGCGTGACGCTCACCGCTGCGCAGACTAACGGCTTGTTCTACGGTGTGCAGACGCTCCGGCAGCTCCTGCCCTGGTCCATCGAGCATCGTGCGGCCATGAATCGACAACTCTGGCTGCCTGGCGCGCGAATCACCGATACGCCGCGCTTCGCCTGGCGCGGCGCAATGCTCGACGTCTCGCGCCACTTCATCGACGCCGACGCCGTGAAGCGCTACATCGATCTCATGGTCCTGTACAAGCTGAATCGTCTGCACCTGCACCTCTCGGACGATCAAGGCTGGCGAATCGAGATCGCGTCGCGACCCAACCTCACGGCGCACGGCGGCAGCACCCAGGTCGGCGGAGGGGCTGGAGGCTTCTACACGAAGGCACAGTTCGCCGACATCGTCGCGTACGCGACCAGCCGATTCATCACCATCGTGCCCGAGATCGACATGCCCTCGCATACGAACGCGGCCCTGGCGTCGTATGGTGAGCTCAACTGCGACGGCGTTGCCAAGCCGCTGTATACCGGCACGAGCGTCGGCTTCAGCGTGTTCTGCGTCGAGAAGGACTCCGTGTACACGTTCATCAACGACGTCGTGAAGGAGATCTCGGCGCAGGTGCCCACGCCCTACTTCCATATCGGAGGCGACGAGGTCGAGAAGCTGACACACGACCAGTACGTACGGTTCATCGAGCGCGTTCAGGAAATCGTCACGTCGAACGGCAAGCAGATGATCGGGTGGGGCGAGATCTCGCCGGCGAAGCTCGCGCCGAACACGATCGTTCAGCATTGGCGGCGCGATTCGGTGTCGATTCACGTGGCGCGAGGCGGCAAGGTGATCATGTCGCCGAGCTCCAAGACGTACCTCGACATGAAGTACGACAGCACGACCACGCTTGGACTTCGCTGGGCCGGGCTAATCGAGGTGAAGGATGCGTACGACTGGAATCCGGCCACGCTGCTGCCCGAGGTCCCCGAGACGGCGATGCTTGGCGTCGAGGGGCCGCTCTGGGCCGAGACGCTCGTCAAGCTCGAGGACTACGAGTTCATGGCGTTTCCACGTCTGGCTGCGCTCGCGGAGATCGGGTGGTCTCCACAGGGCGCGCGCGACTGGGAGACGTTTCGGATGCGGCTCGCCCATCAGGGGCCGAGGTTGAGCGCGTTAGGCGTGAATTTCTATCGCTCGGCGCAGGTGCCCTGGGTCACGCGGTGAGAGTGTGTCGTCATCCCGAGCGCAGCGAGGGATCGCCGTCGTCCCGGTAGAGGGCCCTCCGTGAGGAGGGTTGGTTGCGCCGCTCTGGCATCCAGAACCCAGGGGTCGACCGCATGAGCGAAATGAGCAGCATACTTTGCATCCCGCTCTACCAAGAGCGTTCTGGATGGATCCTCAGTATGCTGCTCATGCCGCTCATGTAAAACGACCCCTCCGTTCTGGATGCCAGTGATGCACGGGATCCGACCGACAGTACTCTCTACGGGGCGGGTCGCGATTCCTCGTTGCGCTCGGGGTGACAATGTTTCGATCATGGAAACGCGTCCCGACTCCAGCAGCAGCCATACTGCGAATCTCTACGATATCCCCGTCACGACGATCGCGGGCGAGGCGACCACGCTCGAGCCGTACCGCGGCCAGGTGATGCTCATCGTCAACGTCGCGACCAAGTGTGGGTTCACACCGCAGTACGCAGCACTGGAAGCACTCTACCGCCGCTACCGCCCTCGCGGGCTTGCGGTGCTGGGCTTCCCATGCAATCAGTTCGGGCACCAGGAGCCCGGCACCGAGCACGACATCAGG
>DATCGG010000269.1:0-2382 GCA_036509075.1 Gemmatimonadaceae bacterium | reverse complement strand
CTGTGGGCTGGCCGCTCCCACTACCTTGGTGAAGCGGAAGGCAGTGCAACGCGTGCGGGCGTTCAATGCTGCCTTGTTCACGTCCGAGAAGTATCGGATGGCGGGTATCGAATCCCGGAAGGCCGCGTTGCTCGACTCTCCGTCGAAGACCTGGCCGCCGGCGCCCACCGTCCTGACGAAGAACTCGACCTGACCGGACGCCTCGAGGGCATTGACGTTCGGGTCCGACGCCGGAGCACCGGCTGCTTCGGGATCTGCCATACCGCACGCAGCCGCCATCGAAGCAACGACCACCAAACACGCAAGTCTCCGGATCATCTTCCCCTCCCCCCGTTTACACAGTCCGCCGCCCTCTTGGTGTTGGGCCGCCTCAAGCCACGACAAAGTTGCGACTGGCGCATGGCGACGTCGATGAGGGAACGCCCGAGATCCGACCGCTGTTCAACCCCGTACCCTGGCACGACAAGCCGAAATGGGAGAACGGCGACAACGCTCCGGCAACCGTCCCAGGCTCCGCCGTCTACGTCATCACTCAGAAGCTCTGAGATCGCCTGCATTCGAACGGCCGAACCTCGACCATCGGAGGTACGTGAACAGGGCGAGATTCAGCACCTGTCGGACGGTTCGGGCTAAAGCAGATCGTCGAGAATCCGATTCGTGGAGATGCCTATGAGACGCATGCTGTTTGCGCTGGTGCCACCAGCTACCACCGACGCTCGTCCCGGTTGAGGATCCCGTGCCGGGCAGGTCAGACTCTCTCGGTCGAACCGCGGGCGGTGATCTGTTTCCGTCCGACTCGGTGCCCGATCCATACATCGGGCGCACGCTGGATCGACGCTATGAAATCGTAGAACGCCTGGGGGCTGGTGGGGTCGGGTTCATCTACCGGGCCAAGCACGCGCAGCTCGGTCGACTCGTCGCGATCAAGGTCCTCCAGGAGTACGCGGCCACCGATCCCGATTGGCGGCGGCGCTTCGCGCGGGAAGCAAAGGCCCTGTCCGCCCTCTCCCACCCGAACGTCGTCACGGTGACGGATTCGGGGATCGACGATGACGTGCCGTACCTGGTCATGGAGCTTCTCGAGGGAAAGACGCTCTCCGAGTTGATCAAGGAGGGACCGATGCCTCCTGCGAGGGCGCTTCACATCACGCGCCAGGTGCTGCGCGGGCTCGCATTCGCGCACGGCAAAGGCATCGTCCACCGTGACCTGAAGCCCGCCAACGTGTTCCTGCAAGCCCTGCCCGATCAAACCGATCACGTGAGGCTTCTGGACTTCGGAATGGTGAAGTTCCTCGAGGGGTCGGGGTCCCGCAGCGTCCTCGATAGCTTCACGAGGGCGGGGTTGGTTTGCGGAACACCGGCTTACATCTCTCCTGAGCAAGGGAGGGCCGAGCCCGTCGACGCGACGACTGACGTCTATTCGGCGGGCGTCATCCTGTTCGAGCTCCTGACCGGCCGCCAGCCATTCGGGGGCGACTCGGTGCTCGACGTCCTGCATTCGCATCTCGTCGAGCCGATCCCGTCGCTGGCCGACACACGGCCCGACCTCTCTGTCGCGGGCGTCCTGCAGCCAGTCATCGACCGGTCGCTGGCCAAGGCGCCTGCGGAGCGATTTCCGGACGCCGCTTCGATGCTCGAGGCGCTCGAAGCGATCGACGCGGTGTCGCAGAAAGCGCGGGCGACGGGCGCACACCCTTGGCGAGCTGTGGTCGGCCTCGTCACTCTGGCCGCCGCGCTGGTCACGGTGTTCACATTCATGAATCGCAACGATGCGAGGCCGATCGAGAGCGCGCGCCCCGTCCTCTCGCCACCGTCGAACGCGCCGGCGACGTCGGCCTCGATAGCACCGTCCGGAATCTCCTCTCGGCCGCTCGCGACCAAGGCGGAGGCGCAAACCAATGCGGAGCGACCAAGAGTGCCCGCTCGCGATCCCTGGCAAGATCCCGTGCCAAGGGCCCTTCGACCGCTGCGCGATCGCCTCGATCGCGGCAAACGGATATCGGAGGGCTCGCTTCGCCCGGTCTACTCATTCGCGCGCCAGCATCCGGCCGACCCGCGACCCTGGCTTCTGGCCGGGCGGGCCTACGCACAGCTCGATTGGCGGAGCGACTCCGTCGAGCGTTACCTCCGCGCCGCCCGAATGGATCCAGGTTGCCGTGGCGATCCCCGGATGCTGGCCGATCTTCTCACGGCCGCCGTGCATCCGGTCGCCGGCCGCGCCGCTGCGAAGGCCATCGACGAGGTCTACGGCGCCGAAGCCATTCCTGCGGTGGAGAAGGAGTTGGACCGGTGGGCCGGCGACCGTGACACCGCTGCACGCCTCGCTCGACTCCGCGAGTCTCTCGCGCGCTGACATACGTCCGGCGCGTTTGGCCCTGGCCA
>DATCGG010000268.1:0-3784 GCA_036509075.1 Gemmatimonadaceae bacterium | reverse complement strand
CGAGCCGCTATCGGTCCGCGTCGGCGTGCCTGAACTGTCCCCCGACCTGGGCGCCGGCCTCGTGGCGTCGATAGCCCAGCCCTGGCGGACGCGCTCGAAGAAATAACCGGAGAGGTACGCGACCTGCGACCAGAGGTGCAGTAGGGTGAGGCACGCGGCCCGCCAGCTTCGCGACTCTCGCAGTGGATACGCTATGAGACCGGCATAGAACCGTAGGGGCTCGATCTTGACCGCGCCCTGTCCTCGCTGAGCGCGCGAGCAATGCAGGTCGAACGCGCCACGGCCGTAGTTGAAGTGTTGCCGATTGAACCGCACCAGATCCAGGACGTGCGCGTGACTCACCACCACGTCGGACGCGTACTGCAGCTGCTTTCCGGTACCGAGCCAGCGCTCGCAGAAGTCCCGGTCTTCCGCCGCGGCGAGCGCAAACGTCTCGTTGAACCCGCCCAGACTCAGGAAATCCTCGCGAGGCACTACGAGATTGTTGCTGGTGAAGAACCGCCGAGTCGCCGAGTGGTCACCGAAATACTCGTAGAGGTAGTCGATGATGCCCTGACTCGCGGCGGCGTACACGTTGTCCGTGAGGACGTTCACCGTGTGACCACCGATGGCGCAGGCCCCTGCCGTCGAGGACGTCCACCGGTCGATGGACGCCAGCCAGTCCTCGCTGGGCATACAGTCGTCGTCGGTGAATACGAGGAAGCGACCACGCGCGAGCTTGGCGCCCAGGTTGCGCGCGGTCGCCGGGCCAGCGTGGGGCGTCGTCAGGAGCCGTGCCTGCAGCGACCCACCAAGGGAGTCGACGAGGTCGGCTGGCGGACTGGGGCTCCCGTCGTCAACGACCACAATCTCGAAGCGGTCTCGGGGGAACCGAAGGGCTTCGATGGCCTGCAGGCAACGAGATAGTGAATCGCGCCGCCGATAGGTCGGAATGACGATGGAGTAGTCGGGATAATTCAATGAAGTCACACTGCGAGTCGAGCAAGAACTGCTCCGGCTACCTAAACTCCTCGTTAACCATGCGGTGCAGCTCGGCCCGCCAGGGCCGAAGCCTTATGCCAAACCGCTTGCTGGCACGAAGGTTAGACAGCGCGGAGTACTGCGGTCGCGGGGCGAGAGCGCCGAACGTTGCCGCCGAGATCGGAACGATCCTCGGCCGCTCGCCGACGAGACGGGCACCGAGTGCATCGATCACCGCTTCGGCGATCTCGACACGACTCCCTTCCCCACTGCCGCCAAGATGATAGATACCCCAGTCGGCGGGGCTCAGCATGATTTCGTCAGCGCGGACGGCGGCGCGAACGAGAGCAGCCGTCGCCATGGCCAGCGATCGACTCCACGTCGGTGAACCTACCTGGTCCGCGACGATCCTCACAATCGGCTTTCCGGGAAGGTCCCGAAGGAGTGACGCCACGAACCCGGCACCGGTCACCGAGTACACCCAGCTGGTTCGAATGATGAGGTGCGGAGCGTCGGCGCTGGCAACGCCGCGCTCGCCGGCAAGCTTGCTTTGCCCGTAGCTGTTGATCGGGTTCGGTTCCGCCTCCTCGTCGTACGGAACCCGGGTTGCCCCATCGAAGACGTAGTCCGTGGAGTAGTGAACCATGAGTGCTCCGACGCCGCGGGCCGCCTCGGCCATCACGCGCGGCGCGATCGTATTCACGGCGTTCGCCAGCGCCGGATCGCGCTCAGCGTGATCGACGTTCGTCAACGCGGCTGCGTTCACGATGACGAGCGGCCGAACGCGATCGATGACTGCCCGCAGCGAGTCAGGATCCGTGAGGTCCGCCTCGGCGCGCGTCGGCGCGATCACTGACCCGAGCGGGGCAAGCGAGACCCGCAACTGGCGTCCGACCTGACCGGAAGCGCCGAACACGAGCAACGGACGGCCCAATCGCTCGGCGGGGCCGTTCAGGTCAGCTCCGTCCATTAGCTATCGATCGATGGAAGCCACTCGGGGAGCAAGTCGCGAAGGCACCGAGCAGCGCCGTCGCGCGCTGACACAACCGCATCGCGGATGGGCCACGATATCGCCAGGTCGTCGTCATCCCAGCGGACCGCACGTTCGTCCTCAGGAGCGTAGACATCGGAGCATTTATACATCACGACGCTCACGTCGGAGACCGTCTGATACCCATGCGCGAATCCAACTGGCACGTACAGCTGTCGGCCGTTCGAAGCGGACAGAGTGAATGCGGCCCAGCGGCCGAATGTTGGCGAGCCCGCGCGAACGTCAACGGCGACGTCGAAGATCTCGCCTTCGATCGCGGTCACGAACTTCGCCTGAGCGTGCGGGTTCTGGAAATGGAGACCGCGTACGACCCCGCGGCGGGAACGCGCCAGGTTGTCCTGTACGAAGGCCGGGAGGCCAGACGCTCGCGCATGGTCGTTGCGCCAAAGCTCTACGAACGTCCCTCGCGTATCGCGAAAGACGTGTTGCTCCAGGACTCGCAATTCCGGAAAGTGCGTTCCGTCGTCTCGATTGTCCGGCACCGGGATTGCTCGTTCGAGTGGAGGGTCGAGTTATGCTGAATCATGAATGACATCTCGGTCGCCGTGATAAGCTACAACACGCGCGAGTTGTTGCGTCGATGCGTGGCCTCCGTGTTCGCGGATGGAGGGAGCGATGTCGTCGTGGCCGACAACGGCTCGACGGATGGCACGGTCGAGATGCTGCACCAGGAGTTCGGGCAGGTGCAGGTGTTCGTCGATCGATCGAACCCTGGTTACGGCACCGCCTCGAACGCGGCGATCGAGCGATGTCGATCGGAGTACGTGCTGCTGCTCAACAGCGACACCGTGCTCTATCCGGGCGCCTTGCGCACCTTGCGTGCGTACCTCGACGCGCACGCGCGGGTGGCCATCGTCGGGCCCCGGCTTCTCAACTCCGATGGCACTCTGCAGCGATCCCTTCACCAGTTCCCGACACCGCTCGTCACCTTGCTGGACTATTCGTGGGTCGGGCCGCTGGTCGGCCACGTGCCGGGGCTTCGCAAGCTCTACGTCGCCAGCGATCCGCATGACAAGGAACGGCCCATTTCCTGGGTGACCGGCGCGGCGCTCGCTATCCGAAAGTCGGCGTTCCAGAGCATCGGAGGATTCGATCCATCGTTCTTCATGTACTATGAGGAGGTCGACCTCTCGTACCGGTTGCATCGTGCGGGCTGGGAGACGCATTTCACGCCGGCGGCCGAGGTGATGCATCTCGGAGGCGCGAGCACGAGCCAGCAGCGAGGGCCGATGTACGCGCAACAGATCGGCGCCGCGATCCAGTACAGTGAGCGGCATCAGTCAGAGCTCGGGGTCATGCTGACGACATTTGCGCTCAGATTTTCGCTCGCGAGCCGGCTCATCGGGGATACCGCGCGCCTCGCGTTCACGCGTGACGGCGCCCGTCGCCAGCGGCTACGCGACAACGTCGCACTCTTGCGCGGGATGGTCCGCGGGCCATGGCGGGCACTCGCCCGTTAGGCGTCGACCCGCCTGACCAGCCGGCGCTGGGGATCGCTCCACTACGGGCGATCGATTGGCGGTTTCTGCTGCCCGGCCCGGTGGACAGACGGTTCGGGCGCCTCGCAGTGTTGGGCGGCCCGCCCGGTCTCGTCGCGCGCGCCATGAGTGCAGGGCTCGCCGACGATGTCGTGGCCGAGTTGCCAGGACCTGGCCGCGCGGATCTCGTGGCTGCCTACGCGGACGCCCCGTACGGCATTCCCGATATCGCGCAAGCGCTGGCGCGAGGCGGCCTGCTCTACCTCGAGGTCGACCGTCACCGGCGTGGCGGACG
>DATCGG010000267.1:0-16703 GCA_036509075.1 Gemmatimonadaceae bacterium | reverse complement strand
GTCCGTGGATCCGACCGGCGGCGCGCCTGATGACCTCGTGCCGACGCCATCGTTCTCGGCGAACGTCGTGCCGATCTTCGATAAGCGCTGCGCGACGGGTGGGTGTCACTCCCTCGCCACGCATCAGGCCGGGCTCACGTTGGATCCGAGCGCGGCGTACGACGCGATCGTCGGCGTGCCATCTACGCTCCGGCCAGGTGAGGTGCGCGTGCGTCCGACCGAACCGAACCGGTCGTGGCTCGTGACGATGATCAGCGCCGACGACGCGGCGCGTCAGGGGCTGAGCCGCATGCCGCTCGCGACGCAACCGCTCACCGACAATCAGATCACGACGATCATTCGCTGGATCGAACAGGGGGCGTTGCGAAATTGATGGACCCCGCTGGACCGATGCCGGATAGCAGCCGGCCAACATCGGGCGCTGCACGCGCCGGACGACGCCGAGCCGGCGCGCGGGATGGGCTCGTGGCCGGTTCCGAGAGCTACTGGGCGTGGCTGGCCGAGCTTGGCACGTCGCCGATCCGCCTAACGCCCGACAACGTCGCCGTATCGATGTCGGTGCGGTGGCTGGGCGGGATGATCGTGCGCGGCCGCTTCACGGACGTCCGGGGCGCGATTCACCTGCCCATCGATGAGGACGATACGGTGGCCGTCACGGTGGAGGTGTACGCCGACAGCGTGCGGACCGGCGTCTCGCTTCGTGACCGCCATCTGCGCGGCCCGTTGTTCCTCGACGCCGCACGTCACCCGACGATCATGTTTCGCGGCGCCGACGCGATGCGACTGCCGACGCACATCGCAGTGCCTGGCTCGCTCACGATCCGCGGCATCACCCGCACCGAGGAGCTGCGCTGCTCGATCTCGCGTACGCCAACCGGCCGCGAGCTGCTCGCTGACCTCACGTTGTCACGCCGCGCCTACAACGTCGGGGTGCCCCGCGGCCTGCGCCGACTCGACCCGCTGTTTGTCGTCATCGGGGACGAGGTCCGGATCTCGATTCGGGTGGCGCTTTAGCGAACCGGGATGAGGGATGAGGGATGCGAGGAAGATGCGGAAACCCCATCCCGCATCCCGCATCCCTCATCCCTCAGTTCAGCTTTCGATAGCCGCCTCGGTCTCCGTCCGCCCGCGCGCCGCAACGACCCAGCTCGTTTCCACAATCGAGTCCCGTACGCCGAAGATGACGTCGTTCAGATGAACCACGACGCACACATGGTTCGGGATGATCCGGACCTGATCCCCGACCTGCGGGTTCCAGTCGGACGTCGAGAGGTCGAGGATCCCGTGCTCCTCGGACATCCGTGCGACCACGACGTCGGGGTGGTCCAGCACAACGCCGAAGCCCTCGCCGGCGACGCCACGCATCGGCTCCCGACCTAACGCCTTCGACCCGGCGTCGATCACCGCCTGGCCAGGCACCGCGCGGCTCACGACCGTTGCCAACACCGTCAGCGCGCAATCCTCCCAGGCACACGCGCCCAACTCCGCCGTCGTGCGATCGTTGTAGACGTACGTCCCCGGACGCACTTCGGTGACACCGGGTACCTCGTGCATCCGCCAGGCTGTCGGCGTCGAGCCCCCGCTAACCACCCGCGGATGCACGCCCGCGCGATCGAGCTCGGCGATGTACGTGCCGAGATCCGCCCGGAGCCGATCGAGGTTCGCGTCCTGTTCCTTCACGTGCTCACGCACGTGGCCGGGATAAAATGCGATGCCCGCGTAGTTGAGCGGAGGATGCTGGAGGATCTGCTTCGCGAGCGCCACTGCGTCGGCAGGGCTCTGGACTCCCACACGGTGCATCCCGAGGTCGATCTCCACGTACACGTCGACTTCGCGCTGCGACACCTTGCTTGCCGCGGCGAGCTGACCTAACGCGGCAGTCGAATCGAGCGCCACCGTCAGCTTCACCTGATGCGGGATGTACATCACACGCGCGAGCTTCGTTGCGCCGACGAGCGGGTACGCGAGCAGCAGGTCGTGCGAGACGTCGCCCATGACCTCGAGCTCGCGCGGCGTCGCACACGTGAGCCCGATGGCGCCCAGTCGGATCTGGTCCGCCGCGATCCGCGGCGACTTGTGCGTCTTCACGTGGGGCCGGAGCGACAGCCCGTGGAGAATGCAGTACGACGCCATTCGGTCGAGGTTGTGTGCCAACCGGTCGAGGTCGACGACCGCCGCCGGCGTCTCGAGGGCCGAAAGCTGCTTCGGGGGTTCCGCGGGTTCGAGCGTCGGGAACGGCGCTCGCCGCTGAGTCGTTGATCGCTTCATTTAGAAGATGTCCGCGCTGGAAATGAGTCCCGGATTGCCACCGCGCGGGCGGCCGTCTCAATGCAACGCAATATGGACCGAGAACCGGGGATGGGTTAGAGCACGCACATCACCGGCCTTGATTGTGACGCGATCATAGCCCTTTTGGCCGAACGGCTCGCTCGCACCCGGCGAGCGCCACGTCCACGAGCAGTGCGAGCACAGCGGCCGGCACGGCCCCGCTCAGGATCAATCCGGTGTCGGAGAGCGCGAGTCCAGTGACAATTGGCTCGCCAAGTCCACCGGCACCAATGAACGCCGCCAGGGTCGCCGTCCCGACGTTGATCACCGCGGCCGTCCGCACGCCGGCCATGATCGTCGGCGCCGCGAGTGGAAGCCGCACCAGCCGCAGCACCTGGGCCGGCGTCATCCCGAGCGCGTGGGCCGCGTTCACCGCGACGGGATCCGCATCGCGCACACCCGAATACGTGTTCCGAACGATGGGGTACAGGGAGTACACGAACAGCGCCACGAGGGCCGGCACGATCCCGATCCCAAGCAATGGGATCATGAACGCCAGCAGAGCGATGCCGGGAATTGTCTGGAGCAGGCCCGTCACGCGAACGAGCGGCTCCGCCAGGCGTCGGCGGCGCTCCAGAACCAGGGCGAACGGGATCGCCACGAGCGCTGCCGCGACGAGCGACACGGCTGACAGCACGAGGTGCCGCCACGTTCTGCGCGCCAGCGCGGCACGGTCGTTCACCATGGCGTGCACGAACGAGTCCCACGCGGACATCCGTCCAGCGGGCGCGCGTTGAGCGTCGGCGGTGGCCCGGGAGGTACTCCCCAGGCCTAACGAATCCAGCGCGCTACGCGCGACCATGTCGACCGACACACCATCGACCTCGAGCTTCCGGTTGAGGGCCCGCATCGTCGCGCCGTCGATGCGGCCGCTCAGCTCGGCCAGCGCGGCGACGGCCCGCGGGTCATCTCGCGCGACCGCCGCGCTCACGAGCGCCGCCGCCTGATACGGTGGGAAAAAACCGCGATCGTCGGCGAGCACCACCAGGTCGTACCGCGCGATGAGCCCATCGGTGGAGTACCCGTCGATGACGTCGACCCCACCCGAAGCGAGCGCCTGGTATTTCACGGCGGCGAGGAGTGGCCGCACTTCGCGAAATCCCAGCCCGTACGCGCGCGCGAGGCCCGGCAAGCCGTCATGGCGGCCAATGAAGTCCGCCGTGAATCCAGCGCGCAGCGACGGTGCCACTCGGGCGAGGTCGGTCAGCGTTCGCAGGGAATACTGCGTCGCGGTCTCGCGCCTAACGCTGATCGCATACGTGTTCTCGAAGCCGAGCGGCGGAAGCCAGGTGACGCCGAATTGCCGACGGAACTCGGATGCCACGTGGGTAAACGCCTGCGCAGGGGTTCGGCGCGTCGTATCCGCAAGGATCGCGAGCAGCCCCGTGCCGGTGTATTCGGGGTACACATCGATCGAGCCGTTCCGCAGCGCCGCGAACGCGATCTCGGTCGCACCGAGCCCCGGCCGGCGATCCACTCGAAAACCCCGCGCCTCCAGCAGCTGCGCGAACATCTCGCAGAGGATGTACGATTCGCCGAACGGCTTGGACGCGACGACGATGGGGCGGGCGCGCGGGGCGTCCTGCGCAAGCGCCATGGCGAGGACGAGAACGATCAGCAGTTTCATGCGTGCCGATCGACTCGATTCAGGCCGGCCTTTTCCACGAGGCGCGCCACGTAGGTCGTTGCCGGCGACCCGATGATCTCGCGGGGCTCGGCGAGCTGCTCGATGGCGCCTGCTCGCATCACCGCAATGCGATCAGCCAATCGCTGTGCTTCGAACAGGTCATGCGTCACGAGCACGCACGTGACCGGGCGCTGCTTCCGAACCGCCATGAACATCTCCTGAAGGTCCGCCCGGGTGATGGCGTCGAGGGCGCCGAACGGTTCATCGAGGAGGAGCACCGTGGGTCGGGCCGCGAGCGCCCGCGCCAGCGCGACACGCTGACGCTGTCCGCCGGAGAGCTGTCGCGGGTATCGACCGTAGAAGCTGCCGTCCGTGAAGCCGACGAGGGCCATGGCCTCGCGGACCAGGGCGTCGGCGTTAGGTATCCCGATCAGCCACGGCACGAGCTCGACGTTCCGGCGCACCGTCCAGTGCGGCATGAGACCGCCTTCCTGCATGACGTAGCCAATGTGCCGCCTGAGCTCCACCTCATTGGCCCGTCGGACGTCTGCGTCGTTGACGGCGATCGCCCCGCTGTCGGGTTCCACGAGGCGGTTGAAGCACCGGAGCAGGGTGGTCTTGCCTGACCCGCTCTCCCCGACGAGCGCCACGCATTCCCCGTCGGCGACGTCGAGCGACACGCCCGCAAGCGCGTCGACCGGGCCCGCGGGTGTCGTATACCGCTTCATGACATCTCGGGCGGTGAGTGACACGTCGGCAGGCTCCAGGGTGGGCTTTCGTCGGCCCGAATATGCTATCGGCTGAGACCAGGGATCAAACGACTCTGACCGTGACCCCTTTGATCACCTTCCCAATCTCAAGGCCCGGTTCCCTATTGGTTCAGGCCAGGCAAGGCTGTCCGAGGGAGAACCGGTGACAGAAAACCAATAACACAGGACCCACCACTCCTGACTCGCCGAGACATCTCGTGATGTCATGGCGAGTTATCGGTATTGGGTAATGGGTCATTGGTTTTCTGTCATCGGTCATACAGTTCCCGGAACGCGCAACCCTCTACCCGGTAAGCGTGTCAACCAGGCAAGTCAAGAACAGACCGGTATTTCCGAGCCGACGACCCGAGTGGACGAACGTCAATTGATCGCCGCAGCAGTGGCTGGTGAGGTCACAGCGCAGCGAATGCTTTATGACCAGCACGTGGATCGAGTCTACCGCCTGGCCTTTCGCCTGGCAGGGGAAGACGAGCTCGCGCGCGACTTCACCCAGGAGACGTTCATCCGCGCGTTCCAGCGGCTCAAGGACTTTCGCAGCGATTCGTCGTTCGGGACGTGGATTCACACGATCGCAACGTCGGTGTCGCTGAACGGGCTCAGAAAGGTCAAGAAGTTCAGGACCCGGGAGTCTTCGCTGGACGATGCGCTGACGGTTGGCGCGGTTACTCGACGCGCCGAGCCGGACCTGAAGGAGCGGCTGAGGCAGGCGATCGACAACCTGCCCGAGGGATACAGGACCGTGTTCGTGATGCACGACGTGGAAGGCTACACGCACGAGGAGATCGCGACCGCGCTGGGCGTCCAGCCAGGCACCTCCAAGGCGCAGCTCTTCCGGGCGAGGGCCAAGCTCCGTGAGGCGCTTGCCGACTTTGCAGGAGAATGGGTGTCATGAGCGACGAAGACCGAATGGATGCGTTGCTGCGGCAGCTGGCGGCGGAGGAGTACAATCGCCCGCCCGAGATCGTTCCGCGCGAACAGATGTGGGAAGCGATACGGCAGGGAAGCGGGAAGCGGGAAGCGGGAAGCGGTGAGACGGCGGGAACCGGGAACGGGGAACAGGGAACCGTGCTTCCGTTCCACCGCCGGGTTCCGCGGTGGGTGTACTACGCCGTCGCGGCAGCGCTGCTGCTCGCGTTGGGTATTCAGCTGGGCCGACTCCTTGGTCCGTCGCCAACACAGCAGCTCGCGCCGCGAACCACCCAACCTGACTCGTTAGGCCCCACGCGCGTCTCGCCGGAATCGGTGTCCGTCGGCAATCCGCGCAGGGACCTTGCCACCGACAGCCGTAGCGACAACGGCGGCAAGGGGCCGCCACCGCCGAAAGGCAGTAGCCCCGAACGCCAGCTCACGCCCGACAGTGACGACACGCGAGCGCGCGCTTACACCGTGGCTACGGCCCAGCATCTCACCGAAGCCGAAGCCATGCTCACCGCGTTCAAGGGCGATCTCTCGCAGGGTCGCATGGACGCCGAGATCTCGGCCTGGGGGAAGGACCTGCTCTCGAACACTCGACTGCTTCTCGATTCGCCCGCGGCGCGCGATCCGGTTCGCCGCAGGCTGTTGCAGGACCTCGAGCTCGTGCTCGTTCAGATCGTTCAACTGTCTCCGAAGTCCTCGGCGCGCGATCGCGACCTGATCAAGGGCGCTCTGACCGACGACCAGGTGCTGACGAGACTTCGCACCGCGATTCCCGTGAAGGGAACGTGAGGACCACCACCATGAAGATGATCTCGATTGCTGCCGCGATGGCGCTGGCGGCAACCCCGGCATTCGCCGCAACACAGGTTGGCACCTCGTACGAGCGTTCGGTTCCAGCGCGCGAGGCGCGCGCCGCGCGCTCCGACCTCGGGTCGCCAAGAGCGGGCCCGGAGGTTCCGGAGCTCCAACAGGGCGATCCGGCCGATTCGCTCTATCGGCGCGCACGTGAGGCGTTGAATCGGCGCAACTACACGCAGGCCGCGGACCTCTTCCGCCAGGTCGCGGATCGCTACCCGAAGTCGCCGTCGGCGCCATCCGCGTTGTACTTCCGCGCGTTCTCGCTCTACCAGACGGGGAGCGTCGATCGGATGCGCGAGTCGCGTGACGTGCTGACCTCGCTCGAAAAGAAATACCCTAACGCGGATCTCGCGGACGCGAAGACGCTGCGCACGCGGGTGTGCGGCGAGCTTGCACAGCGCGGCGACGCGCAGTGCGCGGCGGAGGTTTCCAGGATCGCGAAAGCGGACGGAGACCAGGATCGGGGCAAAAGTGGATCCGGCACCAGTCAGGGCGCGCGATGCTCCGAGGATGATGACGACGAGCGCGTCGTCGCGCTGAACGCGCTGCTGCAGATGGATTCCGATCGCGCCATGCCGATTCTCAAGAAGGTGCTCGAGCGCCGGGATACATGCTCGTACGTGCTGCGCCGGAAGGCCGTGTTCCTCGTGTCGCAGAAGGGCGGTGAAGAAGCCGCTGACATCCTGATGCAGACCGCGAAGAACGACCCCGATCAGGAGACGCGCGAGCAGGCCGTGTTCTGGTTAGGCCAGGTCCACTCCGAACGGGCGGTGCCGCTGCTCGAGGACCTGCTCAAGAACTCGAAGGACAAGGAGACTAAGGACAAGGCGCTGTTTGCCCTCTCGCAACAGAGCTCGCCCAAGGCCAGCCAGATCCTGCGCGACTTCGCGGAGCGCGAGACCGAAAACGAGGAGCTGCGCGAGCAGGCGATCTTCTGGCTCGGCCAGAAGCACTCCGAGGACAACGCGACCTACCTCAAGGGTCTCTACGGTCGCGTGAAGGCGGAGGCGCTCAAGGACAAGATCATCTTCTCGCTCTCGCAGCAGCGCGGCTTCGGCAACGCCGAGTGGATCATGCAGATCGCGCTCGACCCGAAGGAAAGCATCGAGATGCGCAAGCAGGCGCTGTTCTGGGCGGGACAGAACGGCGGCGCGTCCACCGAAGCGTTCGCGAGCCTGTACGACAAGATGACGGACTCCGAGATCAAGGAGCAGCTCATTTTCGTGCTCTCGCAGCGCGGCCGCGACGGCAAGGCCCTCGAGAAGCTCATGGACATCGCGAAGAACGACAAGGACAAGGAGCTGCGCACCAAGGCCGTGTTCTGGCTTGGCCAGTCGCGCGATCCGCGTGCGGCGAAGTTCCTGGAGGACCTGATCTCGAAGGAGATCAAGTAGGAGGCGATGATGGGACTGACGCGCGCGCGGCTGGGTATGGTGCTGGCAATCGTCGCCGCGCCACACCTCGGCGCCCAGTC
The DNA here is from genome assembly GCA_036509075.1 of Gemmatimonadaceae bacterium. Lineage (GTDB taxonomy): Bacteria > Gemmatimonadota > Gemmatimonadetes > Gemmatimonadales > Gemmatimonadaceae > JAJKIV01. The sequence continues at coordinate 8,728 of DATCGG010000267.1, read as the reverse complement.
GATCGCGGACCGAGTGGCCGCGGTGCGAGAGGGCACGCTGCAGATGACGTACGCCTCGAGGCCCGAGGCGTGTGGCGACGGCCGGGACATAACGGCGTTAGGCCGGCTGTTCATGGTATACCCGTCGGTCCAGGGACACGGCTGGTCGCGGATGGACTGCACGTTCGGTCCGGCGCGCGCGGTCGTGACGCGCCGCGATGGCGAGGTCACCCTCGTGCGGGTCCATGTCGGCGCGCTCCGCCGGAGCGATGCGGGTGTGACGGATCTCGGCACGGTCTCCGCCCGCGAGGCCACGGAGTACTTCCTCGGGCTCGCGTCCACCGCACGCGGTCGCGTTGCCAGCAATGCGATCATGGCGGCCGCGTTCGCGGACAGCGCCGACATCTGGCAGCGGCTCCTATCGCTCGCGCGCGACGAGAACCGCACGCAGGACGTTCGGAGCTCGGCGCTGTATTGGCTGAGCGGCGTCGCGCCGGCGGACGCGGCGGCGCCGCTGGCGGCGCTGGCCAGGAGCGGCACCGAGTCGCGCCAGCTCCGCGAAGGCGTCATCATGACGTTAGGCCAGCTCCGGAACGGCGCAGGCGTGCCGTCGCTCATCGAGATGACGAAGCGCGACGATGACTCGCGCTGGGTGCGCGAGCGCGCGATCTTCTGGCTGGGCAACGCCTCTGATGACCGAGGGCGCGCCACCCTGCGCACGATCGCGTCGAGCGACACGATCGCGCGAGATCTCCGTGGCAAGGCGATCTTCGCGCTCGGGTTCCTTGATCACGACGGCGGCAACGGGCCCTTCCTGCGCACACTCTACGCTCGGCTCGACGACCCGCAGCTCAAGGACAAGGTCATCCAGGCGGTCGCGCAGCTCGACGAGGACGATGACCAGCGCTGGCTCGTCCAGCGCGTGCTCGATGCGAACGAGTCGGTCGAGCTTCGCAAGCAGGCGCTCTTCTGGCGCGGCCAGAAGCAGTCGGCACCGTTAGGCGATCTCGTCGCGATCTATCCGCGGCTGGACTCGCGCGACCTGAAGGAACACTACGTGTTCGTCCTCTCCCAACGGCGCGAGTCGGACGCGGTGGATAAGCTGATCGACCTCGCGAAGAACGACCCGGATCGCGAGATCCGCGAGAAGGCGACCTTCTGGCTTGGGCAGAGTCGTGATCCGCGGGCTGCGAAGTATCTCGAGGACAGGATCTCAAAATGACGCGACAACTCTTTGCCTCGCTGGCGCTCGCGTGCTCGGCCTCATCGGTCGCCGGCGCGCAGTCCATCGCCGATCGCGTCGCCCGTGCCGGCGACGGGTCGGTTCGAATGAGCTTCGCCACGAAGCCCGAAGTGTGCGGACGCGGCGGAAGCATCAGTCGCGGCCACAACTGGCGCCAGCAGTGGGGGGATTACGATCAGACGCGGGACGTCGAATGGGATAACGTGTGCGACTACGGTCCTGGACGCCTCGTGCTCGACAAGCGCGACGGCGAGATCGTGGCGCTTCGCTTCGTCGTCGGCGGACGATGGCGTTCGGCGGGGACGGGCGTGACCGATTTGGGAACCGTCCCCGCGAAAGAGGCGGCGGACTATCTCATGTCCCTCGCCACGAAGCTTCCTGGCAAGGCGGGCCGCGATGCGATCTTCCCGGCGACCTTGGCGGACAGCGCGGTCGTGTGGCCCGCGCTCATTCGTTTGGCGAAAAGCGACGACCGCCCTCGCGAAACGAGAAAGCAGGCGGTGTTCTGGCTCGGCCAAGCTGCCGGCGACGCGGCGACGGCCGGTCTCGATTCGCTGACGAACGATGCGAGCGTCGACCGCGAGGTGCAGAAGCAGGTCGTGTTCGCGCTCTCGCAGCGGCCGAAGGACGAGGGCGTTCCCATCCTCATTCGCGTGGCGAAGACCCATCGCGACCCGGAGGTTCGGCGCGACGCCATGTTCTGGCTGAGTCAGTCGAATGATCCGCGAGCGATTGCGTTGTTCGAGGAGGTTCTTACGAAGCGGGACTAGGGACTGGGGACTCGGCTGGGAGCCCATTAGCGCCAGGAGCCTTCCTCTGCCGTAATGGCCTCCCGGCCGAGTCCCCAGTCCCCAATCCCCAGTCCCGTTAGGCCGGATATGCCCACGCCGCCAGCTCGTCCTCGTACGCCGCATACAGCGTCTCAGGCGCCGGCACCGGCTCGTCGCGCACCATGCTCTTGAGCTGAATCGCGTTTACCGCCGCCTTCGCGCGGTAGTGATTGTTGGCCACCGCGTAGACTTCCTCCGCTCCCGCCTCTGCGACCTCCACGCTCCGCTCTGCCCATCGCGTGAGCTCCGCCGGTGTGTAGAGATAGTCGTACCGCGCCTCCACGCCCGCGTCCTTGCGAAACCAGTCTCGGTAGTTGCGACCGTGAATGCGTACATAGCCAACGGGCGCCGTTGCCGTCGCGCTTGGCTTTATCGAATTGTGGAAGAGCGGCTGGTCGATGTTCACGAACCCGATACCGCGTTCCACGAGCTCGGCATAGAACTCCGGAACCGCCCAGGACGCGTGGCGCACCTCCACCACCAGAGGAAATTCCGCGAACGCGCGCGTCACGTCGTCGAGCCAGATGCGGTTGTCATCCGTGCGGCGAAACGACCAGGGAAACTGCAGTAGCACCGCGCCAAGCTTGCCCGCACCCTGGATTGGCCTGAAGCCGCGGCGCACTTCGGCGACTTCCGCGCGCGTGAACGCCGTATCCCGCTCGTGCGTGAACCGCTTCGACAGTTTCGCGGTGAATCTGAAATCCGCCGCGTCGGCTACGCGATCCACCCAGCGGCGCGCGACGTTCGCGTCCACGGGACGATAGAACGTCGAGTTCACCTCGACGACGTCCACATAACGCGACAGGTATTCGAGCGCATCGAACCCCCGCGGATGCGGCTTGGGATAGAAGACGCCTTCCCAGTCGCTATAGGACCATCCCGCGGTTCCAACGTGGACGAGCGCCGCGACCGCGGATCCCGATGCCGAGCTCGCCGTCCGGGCGCGTGACAGTGACGTGGCCATGCACGGCTTCAGTGCAGATTCCCGGCCGTATCGCCCCCAATTAACGCGAGTCCACGCTGCGGGATCCACTCCGGGCGTACCAGCCTCCGCCGACGATCGCCGTCAGGAACGCCACCACGCCGGCGAAGTGCACCCAGCGCGCAATCGTTAGGTCCCGCGGCAGCAGGTCCCAATTGATGAGCAGGTACCACCAGTCGTGGATGCTGTCCTCGCCACCCAGCAGCGGGAGCTCCTGTGCGCGCGCATCCCCGATGTAGCGCGCAACGTTCAGCAGGTTGACCGCTACCCACGACATGGTGACCGCGGCGGCGTAGCGCTGCCTCGTTCGGGCGAAGTACGCGACGAAGGCCGCTGGTACGATGACCTGGAAGAGCGATCCGCCGAGAATCGTCATGGTCTCGCCGAAGGCGGAGAACACCAAGTGCCCGGCTTCGTGAATGGCCAGGTTCAGATCGTCGAGCGGGTCCCAGTACTCCGGGTTCCTGAGCCTCGCGACAGCGTAAATCGCGATGAGGACGAGAGCTGCGAACCGAACGCGTGTCCGGAGAACGTTAGACGTTTCGTCAGCCGAGCTGCCGACGGCCTCGATGGACCCGGACTTCCGTTGCGGCGCATGCATGCCTAACTGACGATCAGACCTCGATTCCCGATTCCCGTTCCCGTGCTGTTCCGTCGCCTGTCCCCCGTACCCCGTCCCCGGTAGTGCCTTCCCGATTCCCGATTCTCGACATTGATTCCGGTACCCGACCAGAAAAGCGAGCATACACATGCCCGGTGTGGTTTATCTCAACGGTGAGTTCCTGCCGCGCGAACGTGCGACCCTGTCGGTCGACGACCGCGGCTTCATCTTCGGCGACGGCATCTACGAGGTCACGCGCGTCGTGAACGGCCGCCTCTTCGAGGCCGACCGCCACATGCAACGGCTGCAGTACGGGCTCGGTGGCATCGGGATCGATCCACGCATGACGCCCGAGCAGATCCTCGACGTCCATTACCGGCTCATCCAGGAGAACGGCCTCACGACGGGGGAGGGCACCGTCTACCTCCAGATCACCCGTGGTGCCGCGCCGCGAACGCATTACTTCCCGCCGGCGTCGACGCCACCGACCGTCTTCATGTCCACATCGCCGTTCACGCCGAATCACGAGCAGCGCGAGCGAGGTGCGACGGCTGTCACGTACCCGGACATCCGCTGGTCGCGCTGCGATCTCAAGACCGTCAACTTGTTAGGTGCCGTTCTTGCAAAGCAGCACGCCGTCGCCGCCGGATCGCTCGAGGCCGTATTCATCCGTGACGGCGTCATCACGGAAGGCTCCCACACCAATGTTTTCGGCGTGATCGACGGCGAACTGCGTACGTACCCGAGATCGAACTACATTCTCCCCGGCATCACGCGCGACGTTGTGCTCGAGCTCGCGGTGGAGCAGGGCGTTGCCGTGCGCGAGACACCGATCCTCCAGCAGGAGATCGGCCGGCTCGACGAGCTGTTCATCACCGGCACAACCAGCGACGTCACGCCGATCGTCCAGCTCGATGGCCGCCCGATCGGGACCGGCGAGCCGGGCCGCATAACGCGAACGCTCACCGCTGCGCTCGAACGCCGGCTGTATGCCGCCAAGCCGGCCGGGGACGCGCGACTCGCTGCGGCTCGCTGACGCGCATGGGTCCCGTTCGCATCGCGGACGCGCCCGCACGCGCCCTCGGCCGCCTCCTCGTGGCCGCGGGCGCCATCGGCGTCTCGCTCGCCGCGCCAGCGCGCGCGCAGTCGGGCTCGACCGCGTCGGTCGGCCGCGCGCTCGCTCGCATCAAGGCCGACAATGCCTGGACCCTCGGCCAGCAGCAATCGATCTGCGAAATCCCTGCGCCTCCCTTCAAGGAATCGGTCCGCGGGGCGGAGTACAAACGCCGGCTCGAGGCGCTCGGACTGACGGTCCGCACGGATTCGATCGGCAACGTCATCGCCGCGCGCACGGGTACGGGCTCCGGGCCGACGGTGCTGCTCGCCGGCCATCTCGACACCGTCTTCCCCGAGGGGACCGACGTGAAGGTGAAGCGCGAAGGCACCGTCATGCGAGCGCCTGGCATCGGAGACGATTGCCGTGGCCTTGCCGTGGTGCTCGCCGTCGCGCGCGCCTTCCAGATGGAGAAAGTACCCACCGAGGGCACTGTCATCTTCGTCGGTAATGTCGGCGAGGAAGGTCCGGGCAATCTGCGCGGCGTTAGGCACCTGTTCACCCGCGAGTACCAGGGCAAGATCGACTATTTCATCTCCGTCGATGGCACCGGTTTGGGCCTCACGAGCCGCGCTGTCGGCAGCAACCGTTACCGCGTGACATACCAGGGCCCCGGCGGGCACAGCTACGGCGCGTTCGGGATGCCCAACCCCATACACGCGTTAGGCCGGGCGATCGCTGCGATCTCGGACATTCAGGTGCCGACGACCCCCAAGGCGACATTCAACGTCGGTGTCATCGAGGGTGGCACCTCGGTCAACACCATTTCGCCGAGTGGCGTCATGGACGTCGACCTGCGATCCGAGTCGACGCAGGCGCTTGCCGACCTCGACGCAAAGTTCCACACGGCGATTCGCAACGCACTCGCGGCCGAGAATGCGCGATGGCCGTCGTCGCGCGTGAAGATCTCGGTCAAGATCGACACGATCGGGATTCGCCCCGCCGGGGCGCTCCCGGACAGCGCCTTCATCGTCCGCACGGCGATCGGTGCTGGCAGGAGTCTTGGCTTCACGACAACAACCAGTGCGTCGAGCACCGACGCGAACTTCCCGATGAGCCTTGGCATCCCCGCGATCACGATCGACGGCGGAGGCGATGGGCGCGGCGCCCACGCCACCTCCGAGTCGTACGATGACGGTGATCGCGGATGGCTCGGCCCGCAATGGGCTGCTCTGATCGTGGCAACGCTCGCGAAAGCACGCTGAACCAAGTCTCCAACGCCGGAGTCGTTTCTGCGCTACGCTCCCGTCATCGCGCTCGCGCTCGCCGTCGGCCGCCTGGCCGCGCAAGACACGACAGCGGCGGCGAAGTCGGCGCCGCCACCGTTGGGGCCTCGATGCAATGGCGAGACTGTCTCGGTGGTGACCATAACCCGTGGCGAGCCGGTTATGGTCGAACGGTCGACCGGCGCGCTTCGACCGTTCCTCCGGTTCGCGCTTGCCGGAGTGCCCACGCGCGAGTCGGCAATTGCGCCCTTCCTGCTCGTCAAGCAGGGGGACAAGTGCAGCGAGCTCGCGCTACGCGAGTCGGAGCGAGTGCTTCGCGCGCAACCCTACCTCGCCGACGCGAAAGCCGTCGTCACGCCGGACGCGAACGGAACCATTCGGGTGGACTTCTCGACCACCGACGACATCCGGCCCATCCTCGGCCTTGGCATGAACGGCGGTACGCCTACCCGCATCAAGCTCGGCAGCGCCAACCTCGCTGGCTACGGGATGGCGCTGGCCGGGCAATGGAAGCAGGGGTTCGCGTTCCGCGACGGATGGCTGCTCCAGTTCCGGGACTATAGCACGTTCGGCCGGCAGTGGCTGTTCGACACCTATCTGGAGCGGGCCCCGTTAGGCGAGGTCGAGACCGCGACGCTGTCGCAGCCCCTGTACTCGCAGTTCCAGCGGATCGCGTGGTCGGCCAACGTCGTGCACCTGGACAACTATCAATCCTTCCTTCGCGGCGAGGGAGACATCGATCCGCTATCGTTGGAAGTCAACCGGACCGGCTGGCAGGTCAACGCGCTGTACCGTCTGGGTGGCGGAGCAAACGGCGTGTACGGCGGTGTGCAGGTGGGCGGCGAACACGTATCGCCAGCCGATCGCGGCGTCATCATCACCGATGATGGGTTCGTCGACGACCCCGACACGACCCTCGGTCCGCGCTACACCACGCAGGACCGGACCCTGGTCTCGCTGATCCTCGGTGCGCGCGGTCTTCGCTTCTTCAAGGCGCAGGGCTTCGACGCGCTCGAAGGCGCACAGGACGTCGCCAACGGCATGCAATTCGGTGGTGCCGTTGGACACGGCGTCGGATCGGATTTCACCGGCTGGTATGGCGCAACCCAGCTCTACGCCGGGATGGGCACGACGCGTTTCTTCGGCGGCCTGGAAGGCAACGTCGAGGCCAGGCGAGAGGGAGACGACTGGAGCGACGTGATCACCGAGGGGCGGCTGGCGTTCTACTCTCACCCGACGAAGCGACGGACACGGATACTGAGCATCGAGTACGCGGGCGCGTGGAGGACGACCGTACCGTTCGAGCTGCGGTTAGGCACGGCACGCGCTGGCCTCCGCGGGTACGAAGATTCGGAAACGAGTGGTGGGCGACGCGCCGTCGTGCGGCTCGAAGACCGGCTGGTCTTCCCCGGCATCAAGAATTACCTGGGACTGGGAGCCGCGGCCTTCGTCGACGCGGGCAAGATGTGGGCTGGCGACGTCCCGTTCGGGGAGACGGTGAATCCGCGCGTGGGCGCGGGGATCGGTCTCATCATCGCCATTCCGCGCTCGAGCCGGCAAAACCTGCGCGTCGACTTCGCCGGACCGTTGATCTCCGATGCGGGCTCGAAGTGGGGCGTAAACTTCACGATCACTTCGGGGCGTCCACGCTTCTGGCGGCCGGCGTCGGACCTGGCCCGCGCGCGATCGGTCGCGCAGACGCCTGTGGTGTTCGGGTGGCCGTAGCCGCCCTTCGGGCGCCAGCCATCAGCCATCAGCCATCAGCTTATGCGGCGAATTTCGTTAGTCGGCGTGTTTTTCTTGAGCGCGTGTGCATCTGCGGGCACCCTTGCCTCACAACCACCGGCGCCTAACGCGCAGGGACACCTGGTCATCGTCGGCGGCGGACCGATTCCCGACGAGGTCAATCGTCGATTCTTCGATCTCGCCGGCGGTGCGGGGAAGGCGCGCATCGTCGTGCTCCCGATGGCCAGCGAGTCGGGAGCCGAATCGGGTGCGGAGAAGGCGGCGTCATTTCGGAAGCTGGGTGCCGCTCACGCCGTGTCGCTGAACCTGGCGCGAAACGACACGGGCTCTGACTCCGTCGCGCGGTTGCTCGGTCAGGCAACCGGGATCTGGTTTCCGGGGGGCGACCAGAACCGCCTGACAGCTGCGATCCTCGGCACGGCCGTGCTGGACTCGATCCGCTCGCGATACCGCCGCGGCGCGGTCGTGGGCGGAACCTCAGCCGGCGCGGCGGTCATGTCCGACCCAATGATCAGCGGAGACGAACGCAGGCCCGGCGGCAGTCGCCCGCCAAGCGACTCGAGCGATGGCTGGATGACCGTCGATCGCGACGACGTAGTGCTCGTTCCGGGCTTCGGTCTGCTCCCTAACGTGACGGTGGATCAGCACTTCCTTCGCCGTCGCCGCCACAATCGCCTCATCAGTGTCGTGCTCGAGCACCCGACCGTCGTGGGCATCGGCATCGATGAATCCACGGCGCTGGTCGTCTCGCCGCAGGGACCATGGGAGGTGATCGGCGCGTCGCAGGCGACGATCTACGACGCGCGCCGCGCGACCGTGACCCCGCCGGGCCGAACGTTAGGCGCCTCGGAGATTCGCATGCACGTGGTGCCCGCCGGTGGGACGTTTGATCTGGCGAGAGGAACCGCCATTGTCGGGGAGAAATAGGCGACTGGCAACTGCCGGCGACGGGCGACAGGCGGCAGGCGGCGTTTAATGCGCAGTTCGTAGTTACCAGTCGCCTGCCG
>DATCGG010000266.1:0-10092 GCA_036509075.1 Gemmatimonadaceae bacterium | reverse complement strand
GGTCGGTTCCACCACGGTCGCCATCTCGGGGTGCCCGTGCGCCCGAAGCCATCGTCCGAACCTGGCCCGGGGCGAATCCGGGCCAGTTGGGGCGGACAACGCAACAAGCACCGCGAGGGAGATCACGGAAACCGCGAACGTCATCACACGAGACATAGGCCGAACCCTGACGGGTTGAGCGATGATATTCGCGCGGGGTACCCCGCGTCGCCAGCACTGGCCGCGGTGCCCGCCAGCACCACGGCTACGTCGCGCGCGCGGTGAGATCGGCCAGATGGGTGAGGTAGCTGAGACTGGGCGCGAGCTCGGCGACGCGAGTCGTGTACAGCGGATTGGCCATGCAGTAGGCCAGTCGAGCGCCGAGCAAGCCGCGCCGCAGCAGCCCCGTGCTCGATACCCGAGCTAGCTGCCACAGGAGGGCCGCTGACGTTCGCCACGCGTGTCCCGTCCCCACGCTGCGCCCGACCACCGGGTACTTCGCCGCATAGGGCACGTGCGCGAACTCGGGATAGGCGCGACTGATGGTGTCGGAGTGAAATCGATGGTACTCGCGTTCATTCCGGAGCATGTCCGCGGGGAGCGACGCGAGGAGCGTGAACACGTCGGTGTCGAGGTAGGGACAGTACACACGAGCACCCGCGCTCAGGATCGAGAACGGCGCCAACGACGTGACCCGGCGTGTTCTATTCCAGAAGAAGAAGGACCCGATCGGATTCGAGGCGTCCGAGTGCCGAGCGAGCTCACGCGCCACGCGCTCGCGCGCTACCGCGCGGTTCGAGCGCCGATAGCGATCGCTCGAGAGCATGGTCGGGAGGTAACCCTCCGGCCCGAGGAATTGCTCGGCGAGCTCCTCGAAGCGGCCGGCGTCGAACAGCTCCTGTCGCTCGCGCGTGGCAAAGACGCCGGTTGATAGCGTGTCTCCGGCCACTCCCTCGTACACGGTGCCCCAGCGGCCCGAGATGAAGTCGGCCATCGCCGGAATCCACGCGTGCTCGACTGCGCAGAAGTGAGTGTCGAGATCCTTGCGCCACTCCTGCCGCAACTGGTTCCGAGGCTGGGAAATGACAAAATGCGGTACGCCCGCCGCGGCCGCCAAATGGCCCGCCACCTCGACATCGTTGGTGCGAATCGTCGGGAAGTAGCGCATTGTCACGCATGCGTCGGGGAGGTATCCGACGTGGCGCAACGCCAGGAAGAGATGGCGGGAGTCACGACCGCCGCTGAGCGGAACGACGGTCCCCCCGACTGGCGGCCGGCGCCGGATCGCCGCGTGCACGACGTCGATGTAGGCGTCGATGGCATCGGCGCGGCTTAGGGATGTGACGGGTGCCCGCACGTAACTGCCCTGACCGCCGAGCTGCCCCTGCGACCACGTTAGGCAGGCGCCCGGCGGGACGAGCCGGATTTCACGAAACGGCGTGTCCTCGCCCACCATGCCGCCGGTGAACCGCAGAAGGACCGCGAGCGCTACGTCGTCGAGCTCGCGAGAAGCCCCCTCGTCGAGGAGCCTGACGAGCGAGGTGGAAATAGCGATCTCCGCGCCACGCACGTGATAGAACAGCGGATAGAACCCGGTCGGGTCCGTCCGGATGACCAGGCTCTGGCCGTCCCACGTCCAGCTCGCGAACGGGTCCCCATGGTTGGCGACCCCGTCGGGAATCGCGCTGCGGTAGACCGCGCTGTCTCCGCGAACGCTCGTGCGGTGACCATCCCAACGCGCGTGAAAGAACGGCGCGGCATCGCGCGTAGCGCGCGAAGCAGTCGATGGGACGGCGGTAGAATCACTGGGCAGGCGAGAGCGCCCCGGAGCGCGCCGGGGCGCCATGAGCCTGGATGTGCGTGTGCGAATCGGACAGGACCGGGTGGGGGGTGAACGCCGTCGCCGCGGAGGCCTAAACACTTGGCGGCACAGCGCCGGTCGGGTGCCGTGAGAGGCCCTCGCCGTCGAGTGGCCGCTATTGTCTCGCCCGTGCGGAAGCCATTAAGTTGCAAGGCTTTTCATAACGGGCGAATAACTCGCCCTTCATCCCTCCCCCCGCGTCCGGCAACCGGCGGGGGGCGGACCACGACCAAAGGGAGGATTGCCGACGTGTCTCGCGTATACGAGGCGGTGTACATCTTCGACTCGACTCTCGAAGACGCCGCCATCAACGACAAGCTGACCCGATACCACGGGCTGCTGCACGCACAGGGCGAGATCAAGACCGACCATTGGGGACGCCGCCAACTCGCGTATCCCATCGGCCCTCGCGAAAACGGCTACTACGTCGTCGCCCATTTCAACACCGACCCCAAGACGCTCCCCGAATACGAGCGCGCGCTCAAGCTCGACGATGGCATCGTCCGCTACCTCGTCACGCTCCATGAGCACGAAGTCGGTGCACCGCCGATGTCCGAGGAAGAGATGCTCGCGGCGCGTCGCCGCGACGAAGACGACGAGGATGAGGATTGATCATGCGACGAGCTCAGAAATCCTGCCCGTTCTGCGAACTGCGAGTCCGGTTCATCGATTACAAGGATGACCGCACGCTCGGCCGCTTCATCACCGACCACGGGAAGATCCTCCCGAGCCGGCTGAGCGGTGTATGCGCGCGGCACCAGCGACAGTTGTCGCAGGCGGTGAAACGGGCCCGATACCTCGCAATCATTCCCTACATCCGGGGCCACCAGGCCTGAGGCCTGGCCTAACGCGTCCACGGCGAGGCGGAGGGGGACCGATTCAGAACGGCGACCAGGCAAACATACCGGCGGCTCCGGCCCCGGCACCGCGTGAGCAAGGATGGAAGCGAATCCTCCTTGCTCTCCTGGCGTTCGTCCTGCTGCCGCTGGTTCCGCTCCTCCGCGTCGCGGTGCCGATCGAACAGTCGCTCCTCCTCATTGTCCCGGCGCTCGCCACGTGCGCGGTCGTCGGGTGGTGGGTAGGCGGTCGCTTCCTTCTCGCGCTGACCTGGACGGCACTGGCGATATGGATGATCGTCACGCCGCTACCCGGCACCCCGGCATTCGTGGCGATCGCGAAGGGATGGTCGCTGCTGCTCGTCGGGTCGTTCGGCGTCGCATCGATCATGAGCCCGCGTCAGGCATTCTTCCCGCGAGCGCTGACTGCCGTCGGCATGTCGTTCGCCGTCGGCTTCGCCCTCGTGGTGTTCGCGTCCAAGCGACCGGAGACTGTCGAGCGCGCGGTTCGTGCCGAATACACACGCCGAGTCGATTCGTGGCTGGCCGACTGGGAGTCCGTTTCCAAGACGCGCGAGTGGCAGGAGATCACGCGCGACAATCCGGGGATGGACTCGCTCGCTCGTGAGAGTAGCGACCGGCTTCGCCAACTCCCGGCGTTCACGGTCCCGCTGTTTCCGTCGATCCTGGCGCTGGAGTCGCTCGCAGTGCTCGCTCTCGCCTGGGGGCTCTATCACCGGGTGAGCCGAGCGCGAATCGGCGCGCCGCTGGCGCCGCTCAAGGAGTTTCGATTCAACGACCAGCTCGTTTGGGGGCTGGTCCTGGGAATCACCGCCGTTGCGGTGCCGACGCTCAAGGCGTTCAGCATCGTGGGGCTCAACCTGCTCGTGTTTTTCGGCGCACTGTACGCCCTGAGAGGGCTCGGCGTGTTGGCGTGGTTCTTCGCGCCTGGCCGTCTCATGGTAGCGCTCACCATTGGTCTAGCCATCTTCATATGGCCGCTGCTCGGGGTGTTCGCCCTCGGCGTCGGATTGGGAGACACCTGGCTGGACTGGCGCAGCAGACCGCGCCCGACCACATAACGACTGGAGTGAACATGGAAGTCATCCTGCGCCAGGCGGTCGAGAAGCTCGGCCAGCCCGGAGATGTCGTGAAGGTTTCCCCGGGCTTCGCCCGGAACTATCTGCTTCCCCGTGGCATCGCGTACGCGGCGACGGCCGGCAACCTGAAGCGAATCGCTCAGGAGAAAGCCCGTCTGCAGGCTGCCGAGAACGAGCGTCGCGGCGGCGCGCAGACGATCGCCACTCGCCTCGAGACCGTCTCCCTGACGTTTTCCGCGCGCGTCGGTGAGGAGGGGAAGCTCTTCGGTTCGGTCACGGCTTCCGATATCGCCGAGCAGCTTCACGCTCAGGGCTTCGATATGATCGAGAAGCGGCAGATCGATCTGCATGAGCCGATCAAGGCCCTCGGCGTGTACCGCGTGCCTGTTCGGCTGCACGCCGACGTAAAGCCCGAGATCAAAGTCTGGGTGATCAAGCAGTAGCGGATTGTTCGCACCAAAGCCGACGGCGGAGCAACAGATCGTCGGCTCGATGCGACAACAGATCGTCGGTTCGATGCGACAAAGGCCGGCCTGAGCGTTCGCGCTCGGCCGGCCTTTTCACAGGTATCGGCGGCCATGTACGGGCATTATGCTTGGGCGAACGAAGGCTTACGCGGACCGAACCCCGCGTTGTGGCGACGCGGTGCGGGACCTGCTAAAGCTTCGGTCCGTACTCGGCTACAACCATTCGCTCGGGAACCGACCGCATCGCATGACCGGACCCACCATGCCCGCTCCGGCGCCGCTTGCTCAGCGCGCCGCAGCGCTATGCCTCGATCTCAAGGCCCATGACGTCGTCGTGCTGGACGTGCACGGCGTCACCGACATGACGGACTTCTTCGTGATTGCCAGCGGCACTTCGGACACGCACGTCCGCAGCGTGGCGGAGCACGTGCTCGAGGAGTTACGCAAGGAGGGCACGCGTGCCCACCACGTCGAGGGCGTCCAGCAGGGCCGCTGGGTGCTCCTCGATTACGTGGATATGGTGGTTCACATTTTTCACCCGACACTCCGCGAGTTCTACCAGCTCGAGCGGTTGTGGAGTGATGCGGCCGTGGTGGCGGTCGATCAGCAGCAAGGAGTACTCAAATGAGACTCGTGAGGGCGGGCGCGTGTGCAGCAGCGCTCGTCGCCGCCGTTGGTGTGGCGACACGGCTCCAGGCGCAAACGTACTTCGGCCAGAATCAGGTTCAGTACGACCACTTCAAGTGGAGCGTGCTCGAAACCGAACACTTCCTCGTGCACTACTACCCACAGGAACGTGTTGCCGCGATGGATGCGGCCCGCATGGCCGAACGCGCCTACGCTCGCCTCTCGCGATTGTTGAATCACCAGTTCCGCGAGAAGAAGCCGCTCATCCTGTACTCCTCACGCGGCGACTTCGGGCAGAACAACGTGACGGGCGATCTCGGCGAAGGCACGGGTGGCGTCACCGAGGCGTTGCGCCACCGCATGCTGCTCCCGTTCACCGGCGACTATAAGAGCTTCGAGCACGTGCTCGCGCATGAGATGGTGCATGCGTTCCAGTACGACATCTTCGCTCGCGGGCGAGCCGGCGCGGGATTGCAGACGCTGGCCCAGGTCGACCCGCCGCTGTGGTTCATGGAAGGCATGGCCGAGTACCTCGCTGGAGGTCCGAACCACATTCTGACCCAGGCGTGGGTGCGCGATGCCACGGTGAACGGGCATCTACCGTCGATCGAGCAGATGACGCTCCGCCCGGATCAATACTTCCCGTATCGCTACGGCGAGGCGCTGTGGGAGTACGTGGGCAGCCGGTGGGGAGACGAGATCATCGGGGAGGTGCTGAACTCCGCGCCTAACGTTGGAATCGAGCGCGCGTTCAAGCGCGAGACGGGCCTGTCGCTGGAGGACCTGAGCGATGAGTGGCGCGAGGCCATGCAGACGAAGCACCTGCCACAGATCGCGACCCTCGAGCGTGCCCGCAAGTTTTCCCAGCCGTTGTTGAGCGAACGCAAGACCGGTGGCCGCCTGTTCCTCGCTCCGTCGCTGTCGAGCGACGGGAAGCTCATCGCATTCGTGTCGATCGGCAGCTTCCTCCGCGGCCAGGTCTTTCCTGACCTGTGGTTAGGCAATGGCGAGACGGGCAAGCGCATGAAGCGCCTCGTGAAATCCACGACCGACCCGAACTACGAGGAGCTTCGCCTGCTCTACTCACAGAGCTCGTTTTCCCCTGACGCGAAACTGCTTGCATTCACCGCACAGCGCGAAGGGCGGGACGTGCTCTACCTGATGGATGTGAAACGCCAGAAGGTCATCCACCGGTTCGATCTGCCACTCGAAGGCGTCACGAGCCCATCGTGGTCGCCCGACGGGCGGCAGCTCGTGTTCAGTGGTGGCCAGGGCGGGCTGACCGACCTGTACATCGTGGATCGCGATGGCCGGAACCTCCGTCGCCTGACGAATGACCGGAACGGCGACAATCAGCCCCAGTGGTCGCCCGACGGGCGTACGATCGCGTTCGTGTCGGATCGCGGACCGCAAACGGACTTCGACAACCTGAAGTTCAGTCGCTGGCAGGTATCGCTCTACGATCTCGAGTCGGGGCGAGTCAGCGTGCTCCCGAACCAGGCGGGTCAGAACCTGAATCCGATGTGGGCGCCGGACGGCAAGTCGATCGCGTTCGTATCGGATCGGACAGGCATCCCGAACCTCTTCATTTACGACCTGGAGAAGAAACAGCACTTCCAGATCACGAACGTCGTGGGAGCCGTGCTCGCCGTGACCGAGTACAGTCCAGTCATCACGTGGGCGCGGCAAGCGGACCGTCTCGCGTTCGCCTACTACGAGAACGGCGATTACACGGTGTGGTCGGTGAGCAACCCCCGTCGGCTCATGAAGGAGCCGTTCCGTGATACAACCGCGATCAAGACGCAAACGGTCGCGAAGGCGTCGGTGCATCGGGACAGCGCGGCGGGCGAGGCTGCGACCCTCGCGATTCCTCCGGTCGTCAACTCGTCTACGCCTCGTGCGGCGCAGCCGGCGGACCCCATGCCGAGGCCGCCCGAGTCACAGGGCAGCGACAGCTCGGCGCTCGCGCCGCTCGTCACGGCGAACCGCGATTCCGTGGCGCGCGATCGATCGATCTATCGAAGCGCGACCGGTATGCGCGCGTCGGCAGACCTTCCCTCTGCGCCCGAACGTGCGGAGACGGTCATCAGCGTGGCGCAGCTGCTCGACAGCGCGGCGCTCGCGCTTCCTGACACGACGGAATTCAAGAACTACGGATACAGAATTGGCTACCAGCCGGAGTACGTCTCGCGCCCCAATATCGGGTACGCAGCGGACAACTTCGGGCGCGGTGTCTTCGGCGGCACGACGATCGTGCTGAGCGATCTGCTTGGCGATCATCGCCTCGCGTTCTCTGGACAGGTGAACGGTCGCATCAGCGAGGCGTTTCTGCTTGCGGCATTCACGAGCATGGGGAAACGGCTGCAATACACGACCGGCTTGATGCAGCAGCCGGTGTGGTACCTCACGTACGACCACATCGATTCGCTGCCCGTCGGCGATAACCGTTACCAGCAGACCCAGGGCGTCACGCGGTTCGTCACACGCCAGGCATTCGGTATCGGCGCGTATCCACTGAACCGGTTCACGCGAATCGAATTCGGCGGAAGCTTCAATTACGTTGATCAGCTGACGTACTGGTACGGTCGAAAAATCAACTACAACGCGGGGGTGGCCGACCCGTTCCAGGTAGACAGCATAAGCAACCGATCGGGCATCGTGTACGGCGCACCGTATCTCGCGTACGTATCCGACAATACGCTGTTCGGCTACACCGGACCGATCGCCGGCCGACGCTATCGTTTTCAGATCGAACCCACGCTCGGTTCGTATCAGTGGGTGGAGTATCAGGCGGACTATCGCCGTTACGTCCCGATCCTGTTCAACTTTCTCACCGTCGCGCTCCGCGGGCAGACGAGCATCTCGGTCGGCCGGGACGAGATGATGCTCCAGAAGTACATCGGACGCCCCGAGTTCGTTCGCGGCTACGATCGTGAGCAGTACAGCCTCAATTGCACAATCGTCCCCGGCCTGCCGCAGAACCCCAACACCCAGGGCGGTTGCAGTGCCATTCAACTGCTCGGTAGCCGCGTCGCGTTCGGCAACGCGGAGGTTCGATTCCCACTCGTCAGGCGGTTCGACCTCGGGCTGCTACCCATTTCGCTGCCGCCGGTGGACGGATTGTTCTTCTACGACATCGGCCTCGCGTGGTCGCACGGCCAGAAGGTCGTGTGGGACAATTCGGTGAACCAGGACGTCACGAAGACTCGCGCGCCGGTTCACAGCTACGGCGTCGGGATTCGGATGAACCTGTTCGGATTCGCCCTGCTGCGCTGGGACTACTCGATTGCGCTCGATCGGCCCAACGGTAAGAAGGGCTACTGGTCGTGGACGCTCGGACCGAGCTTCTAGGGATTTGGGAATCGGGAATCGGGAATCGTAGAACTCTCGGGACGCTCATCTCGCGAACAGACGGCGTCCCGAGGGTTTTCGATTCCCGATTCCCTATTCCCGATTCCCGAGCAGAACCGTAGCTTACCGCCGTGCGTACGTTCGTCGTTCTGGCGTTCGTGCTGGCCGCGTGCGGTCGCCCTGACCGCTCCGATTCCACCGCGCGGCACGACACCCCGTCCGCCTCTTCCTCGACCGGCCCCGACCAAATCATGCTGCGCATTCCGCGCAGCGGCGGGGCCGTTCGTGCGTACCGCTACCCGCAGCTCGATTCCGCAATCTGGACATCCGCAACCAACGCGGCCGCGCCCGGACGTGTGCTCGCCTTCGATGCGGACGCTGGATCGCTCGCCTACGTCGACAAGAACGGCGTCCCAGGTCGGATCGATCTTCGCTCAGGAAATGTCGGCGCCGCAACGCGGGTAAAGCTCACATCGGTCTCTTCGAGCGATGGCTGGTCGATCTACGGGATCGCCGCAAACGGAAGCGTCACGCGTCTCACACCCTCTGGCGACTGGACGTTTGCGCCGCCCAAGCGCGCGCGACTCGTGCTTCCCCAGCAGGACGGCACGCTGTTGGTGCTCACGGACCACGGGACCGACCTCGGCGTCATCCGCCTGCGCCCTCCGGATACTGAGGTGACGGATAGTGCCTCGGTGCCTGACTCGCCTCGCATCCTTCACGCGCAGGTGGGCGATCGGGTGTACTTCGGCATCGACTCATCGCTGATTGCGGTTCGCAGCCGTTCCCTTCAAGTGAGCCCAGCGCTCCACCTCGACCACGGCGTACAAGCGGTTGCCCCGACGCCGAGTGGCGATCGACTGTTCGTCGCGACCGACTCGAGCCACATGCTCACGGTAGTCGATCGATACCGGGACCAGGTCGAGCGATCGATCGAGCTGCCGGGCGCGGTGAGCGCGCTGCGCATGGATCCGCTCGGGCGCTACGTGCTTGCTCGCTCTGCGAAGTACGACTCGGCGTGGGTCGTTGCCGTCGGAACGGCACGCGTCATCGGAAGTGTTTCTACCGAATGGCGTGACGATCTTCCGCTCGTCGCACCCGACGGTGCTCTGCTCCTCGCGCAGGGCGATGATGTCGCGATCGTCGACGGCGAGACGCTGCGTTCGCGCTCGGACGTGCGCGGCGGGGCTCGTGACTTCTGGCACGTGATCATCTGGAACGGATTCCGCCCGCGCTCAGGGCAGCTCGATCAGCCTGTCACGTTCGCGGATTCCGATTCTACCGCGAGGGCCGACACGTCAGACACGGCAGGGGTGACGTCACCGGCGAAGGTGACATCGGACACCGCGAACGGGCAAACGGTGCCGGGTCAAGCGATGGCGCCTCGGACGCCGCGGACCGCGATTCCGCGGCCGGCACCGCCACGACTGCCCGTGGATACGCCGGTCACCGCACAGCCGCAACCGCCTCGGCCAAAGGGATGGGTCGTATCGTTCGCCGCGTTCGTGTCGGAGCCGCCGGCACGTGAGCGCGCAGGAACCATCTCCGTCGACGGGCAGAAGGCGCGCGTCGTCACGGGCGAGACGAACGGCACGACGATTTACCGCGTCATTCTCGGGCCATATCCAACGAAAGCCGACGCCGAGCGCATCGGCCGAGCGTCGCGCGTATCGTTCTGGGTTTACGAAGGGAACCCTTGACCGACCAGGCAGTGGGAGAATTCGAATCGCTGTGGGAAGCCGCCGGTAGCAGCGTTGCCGGTGCGCTCGACGGTGCGAGCGCCGTCGTGGTGCTCGGCCATGACCCGATCGCGACGGCGTCGGTCGCGTTAGGCATCGGCAGAGCGCAGGCGTCGCGCCGCCGCGTCGCCG
>DATCGG010000265.1:0-4437 GCA_036509075.1 Gemmatimonadaceae bacterium | reverse complement strand
GCTGCCCGAGTACGTCGAGGGCGACAAGATCGAGGCGAGCTACACGCAGGGCGTGCTGACGATCACGGTTCCAAAGGCGCAGGCGGCGCGCGCCCGCAAGATCGAGATCAAGGGATAACGCAGGCAGTAACGACTGATGCCGAGAACCAATGACCCACCACCCATAACCGACGACTCGCCATGACATCACGACAACTCATGGCGAGTCGTCAGTTTTCGGTCGTGGGTCATTGGTTCTCGGGCATCAGTTTCTCAAACCGTCGCGGCGGGACTTACGACCTCCGGTTCGCGGAGGGGACCATCCTCCTCCAGGGTGATGTGACCCGCCAGCGCGCGTTGATTCTGCTCCGCATCGAAGGCCTTCTCACTCTTCGCGATCACGACCGTTGCGACGCCATTGCCGATCAGGTTCACGATCGCGCGCGCTTCCGACATGAATCGGTCGACTCCGAGCAGGAGCGCGATCGACTCGACGGGAATGATCTTCATCGCGCTCAGCGTCGACGCGAGCACGATGAAGCCCGACCCCGTGACGCCCGCGGCGCCCTTCGACGTCAGCATCAGCACGCCGAGCACCGTGAGCTCGTGGCCTAACGACAGAGTGACTCCGGACACCTGCGCCAGGAACACCGTCGCCATCGACAGATAGATCGACGTGCCGTCGAGGTTGAACGAATACCCCGTGGGCACGACGAGCCCGACGATCGGCTTGGCGCACCCGAACTTCTCGAGCTTGTCCATCAGCCTCGGCAGCGCGGCCTCGGAGCTCGACGTGCCGAGCACCAGGAGAATTTCCTCCCAGATGTACCGGAGGAATCGCCACAGGCTGAACCCGTACGCGCGCGCAATGAGGTTGAGCACGACGAAGACGAACAGGAACATCGTCGTGTAGACCGACAGCATGAGCTTCCCGAGCGGGATGAGCGTACGCAGCCCGAAGTTGCCGACGGTGAACGCCATCGCCCCGAACGCACCGATGGGCGCGACGATCATGATGATCCCGACGATGCGGAACAGGGCTTTCGACAGCACGTCGAAGACGGTAAGCGCCGGACGCGCGGTCTCGCCTAACGCGCTCAGCGCGACGCCGAACAGCACGGCGACGAATACCACCTGGAGCATCTCGCCACGCACGAACGCCTCGAGCATGTTCGCCGGCACAATGTGCGTGACGAAATCCACGAACGTCATCTGCTCGGCCTGCGTCGTGTAGCGCGAGATATCGCCGCCGGCGATGCGGCTCACGTCGAGCCCGGCGCCGGGTTTGATGACGTTCACCACCACGAGCCCGATCGCGAGGGCGAAGGTCGTGACGACCTCGAAATACACGAGCGCCTTTCCCCCGACGCGTCCGACGCGCTTGAGATCTCCGAGGGTCGCGATGCCGAGCACGATCGTGAGGAACACGATCGGCGCGATCACCATCTTCACGAGATTCACGAACGTGTCGCCGAGCGGGCGCATCGCCTTCGCCGTGCCTGGCGACACGACGCCGAGAATCACACCGAGCGTGATCGCGACGAGGACTCGGAAGGTCAGGTTGTTGAGGAGACGACGCATCGAAGATGGGAACGGGGAACCGGGAACCGGAGCGCTCTACCGGGATCGAGAGGCACGGTTCCCGGTTCCCCGTTCCCGGTTCCCGCTCGGAACGAGCCGCAGCACATGCTTCGTCTCGCTTTCGACACGCGACCGCGAGAAGACCAGCGGGAAGTATTTGTCATTGCCCCAGAGCGAGAGCAGGTCGTCGTAGTACTCGCTACCCGGTTGCGCCGACTGACCGGGCACGTTGATCGCCACCGAATTGTCGAAGTTGCCGAGGTCGATGACCTCACGGTAGGAAGCACCCGCGGTCTGCTGATAGTTCGCTCCCGCCGTCGCGAAGACGGTGTTCCCATCGCCGGCGCGCGATACCGGCGGCAGGTCGAACGCGCGGGCGAGCGGGTGGTGAAGCTCTGCGACATGCACGGTCCCCCAGCGCCACTTCGTCGTGTCGGCGCCAAAGCGCCGGGTCAGTTCAGCGACGGCGTCGGCGAGCGCGCCCACGAGCAGCGAGTCACGCGCGGCCGCGGACACTGCACCGGCTGGCGCCGCGAGGAACTTCTCGAATTCCTCATAGTCGGTGTATCGGCCGATCGCCTCCGCCGCTTCAGCCGGCATCCGCATCGCGTTGGCGCGCCGCGCCAGGGTAGGCGCCCACGCCTCGAAGAGCAGCGGCGCGGACGCCTCGCGCGACATGCGGAAGTCCCACCGGGCGAGCATCTGCACGGCCTGCGAATCGCGCTTGCCGAGTCGCTGCGCGGCCGAAACGAGCTGCGGGACGAGGTGGCGCGCGAGGAGCGAGAGGTCGTCGTGCTGCAGCTTCTCGAAGTCAGCGACGGTGAAGTCGTTGCGGCTCGAGAGGACTTCCCTGATTCGCGACACGCGGTAATCGCTCGACCAGTCGTACGCGATCGGCGTCTTGTAGCCCGGAGGCAGAATGTTGTTGTTCGCGGTCGCAATGAATCCGCTAGCGGGATTATACGACTGCGGCAGCGCGTTCACGGGGACAAAGCCGTTCCACTCGAACCGTCCATCGCCCGGCACTGGCAGCAGGCCGGACCAACGGCGACGCGGCATGTAGCCCGATGCGATCCATCCGATGTTTCCGTCCACATCGGCGTAGATCATGTTCTCGCTCGGCATCTTCCATCGCGCCATGGCGCCCTGGAAGTCGCGCCAGTTCCGTGCGCGCCCGAGCTGCAGCGAGGCGAGGTAGGCCGCCGTTCCCGGCTCCTGGCCGACCATACGGATCGCGACCGCCCGCCCGCGCGCGGAATCAGTCGACACGATCGGCCCGTGGTGGGTGAAGTCCAGCCTAACGATGCGCGCGCTGTTGTTGCGAACCCGTATGGTGTCGATGACCGTCTTGATTGGCTGCCACCTGCCGTTGTGGAAGTAGCAGCGCGGCGCGGGAACTGGGAACTGGGAACCGGGAACAGTGGCGCCGCTGGCAGTTCCTGTTCCCGGTTCCCGGTTCCCGGTTCCCGCTGTGCACGGCGCGATCTTCTCCACGTACACATCTTGCTGATCCATCCCAACGACCGTCAGTCCGAACGCAATGCGCTCGTTATGCCCGATAGACACACCCGGGCTCGCGGGCTCGCCGGCGCCGATGACGTTCCAGCCGGGACCCACCAGGTGCGTGATGTAGCGGACCGATGGATGCGTAATCGCGCGATGCGGGTCGTTCGCGAGAATCGGTTTGCCGCTTCGCGTCTTCTTGCCGCTCACGACCCAGTTGTTCGATCCCTCCACACGCTGGAACGCGATGTCGGCGTAAGCGTTGTTGACGCCGCCGAGCGCAGACAGATCGAGGCCGGTGAGGTCGAGTCCCGGGACGGGATCGAGCGCACGTGTCGGCTCGGTCGGGAGAATCGCTTCGGTTGCTTTCTTCCCTACGACCGCGATGAGGCGCGCGCGGAGGATCTCCGTGGTCGCGTTCGACACACCCGACAGCGTCGTGACGCGTGCGAGCGGCACGTCGATCGTCCACGGCTCCGGCGCATAGCCCATGAGGGTGAATTCGATCGGCGGTCGGTCCTTCACCTGCGCGATGTACGCGTTCACACCGCCGACGAACGCGCTGACAATGGCTTTCGCATCAGGACCATATGCGGCCCAGTCGGCGTCTGCGGGCCCGCGATAGCGGAACAGTCGCGCCAGTCTGTCTCTCTCGACGGCGGGAGCGCCTAACACTTCGGCGAGCCGTCCTTCGGCCGTGCGACGCCAGATGTCCATCTGCCAGAGACGATCCTGCGCGGCGACGAACCCCTGGGCGAAGAAGAGGTCGTGCTGCGTGCGCGCGTAGATGTGTGGCACGCCCCATCGATCGCGGCGTACTTCGACGACGCTGTCGAGGCCGGGGACGTCGATCGTGCCGTCGATCTGGGCGAGTCGCTTGGCGGCCTGGTCGCGGAGGGTGTCCGTCGAGGTCCCCGCGGTCGCGCGCGACGGTGTCGCAGAGCCGGACCGCGTGCCTAACATCGCGCCGATCGCGAGGGCGGCGACAATCGTGACGAGGCTGATCATTCGACTCGTGTTCCCCATGAGAGCTCGGCTGGTTGGCGTTTGGAACAGAACGTCCAAGGAGCGAGAGTTGTTGAAAGGAGCGAAGGCGATCAAGGGGTCAGAGTAGAATCAAAGGGGCCAGAGTCGTTTGAATTCGAGATTCTCGCTACGTCGAGATCTCGAATTCAAACGACTCTGACCCCTTTGGTCCGGCGATCCGGGCGCCCTAGCGAATCCGCGTCCCGATCCTCCCCCAGCGCACATCGCTGATGAACGGGAGCGGACGATCGCTCGTCTCGTACGCGCAGACGAGCGACGGCTGGTCGCCCGGGCGATACGAGTAGTACACGAACATCGGACGGCCGCGGACGTTCTCGCGCGGCACGA
>DATCGG010000264.1:0-11684 GCA_036509075.1 Gemmatimonadaceae bacterium | reverse complement strand
GCGGCGCGTCGCGATCACGACGGATTGCTGATCGAGTGATTGCGCCCGCGCGAGCTCGGTCTGTGCCTCTCCCATGCGGCCCTTCAGCAGAAGGTACCAGCCGTAGAAGAGATGCCCTTCCGCGTAGCTCGGGCTGAGCGCGACCGCGCGGGCCAGGTGCTGGCCGGCGGCTGGCCAGTCCCAATCGTAGAACATCGCCACGATGCCTAACGACGTGTGCGCCTCGGCCACCGTGGAGTCGAGCGCCAGCGCACGTTTCGCGGCTGCGCGCGCACGCTCGAACACGGTGCGAGGCGGGACGCCGCCGAACGGCGCGGTGAGGCTGTAGGCATCGGCCAGGCCCGCATAGGCCGGAGCAAAGGAAGAATCCTTCGCGATCGCCGCCTCGAAGTGGCGAATCGCCGTGGCGAGCGACGTGGGGTTGCGACGCCCGAGGAAGTACCGGCCGCGCAGATACTCGTCGTACGCTTCGGTGTTCGGGCTCTGGGGCCGACTCAACCCGGGTCCGGGGCCGCCAAGCGCGACGCTCAGCGCCGAAACAATCGAGCGGGCGAGGCTGTCCTGCACGAACAGCACGTTCTTCAACTCGTTCGTGTACTCGCCGTCCCAGAGCGTCGAGTCGCGCGCGACATCCACGAGCCGCGCATTCACTCGAACCTGATCGCCATAGCGGCGGACGCTGCCTTCGAGCACCGTCTGCACGCCGAGCTTCGCGCCGACTTCGGCGAGACCACCGACGTGGCCCTTCATCGCGAACGTCGATGTCCGCGATGCGACGCGAAGGCCGCGCAGCCGGCCGAGTGCGCTGATGAGCTCTTCAGCCATGCCGTCGCTGAAATAGTCAGTCGTCGAGTCGCGATTCACATTCTCGAACGGCAGCACCGCGATCGATCGGGCTGCGGCCGCGGTGTCCATGCCGGGCGTCGCTCCCGCAACCGAGCTTCTCGAGCGCCACGGATGCCAGATCGCGAGGCCGACCGCGGCCAGGACCCCGGCAGCGAACAGCCTACCGGTCAACCGACGGCGTGCGGCCGGCGTGCGGCGGGCCGGGATCGGTCCGGACGACACATCGACGAGAATCGACTGCAGCGTATCGCGCACCTCAGCGGCGGATTCCGGACGCCGCGCAGGATCCTTGGCGAGCAGTGCGTCGATCAGATCCGCTAACCGCGGCGGGCAGGCCGGGGCTTCGCTCGTGACCGGCGGAGCGGGTTGCGAGAGCAGCGCCGAGACCATCGCGGCGACGGTTGGTCCCGAGAACGGGGTGCGGCCCGTGAGCATCTCGAACGCCAGAACGCCGAGCGCGTACAGATCCGCGCGATGGTCGATGGCCGGATCCCCGACTGCCTGCTCCGGGGCCATGTACGCTGGTGTTCCGATCGTGACCCCGATGCCTGTCAGGGTCGAGCCATCCATCGACCGGTGCAGCGCCTTGGCGATGCCGAAGTCCATGACCACGGCGTGGCCCTGGTTGAGCAGAATGTTCTCGGGTTTGATGTCCCGGTGGACGATGTTCTGGTGGTGGGCGGACGCCAGCGCGTCGGCGACCTCGCCGAGAATCACCAGCGCATCGCGGACGGCGATCGCACGCTCCCGCGTTAGGCGCGCGCGCAGCGTTTCGCCGGCGAGGTACGGCATCACGTAGAACGGACGTCCGGCCGAACGGGCCGACGGGACGACCCCCGAGTCCAGCAGCGTGAGAATGTGTGGGTGCTGCAGGCTCGCCGTCAGCTTGATCTCGGCCAGAAACCGATCGGTGCCGAGCGTCTCGGCGACTTCGGGGCGGATGACCTTGATGGCGACCTTCCGCGCGTGCCTAACGTCGTGCGCGAGGTAGACGGTCGCCTCCCGCCTTCGCCGAGCTCGCGCTCGACGTCGTAGCGGCCCGCGAGACTGCTCCGGAGCATGTCGTGGGGCTCGGCCATGCGCTAAGACTACGCCTGGGGGAGGAGGGTGCCAGAGCGTTCGCGGCCGGCCCACGCTGGCGAATGCCCGGCACCGGCCGCACGTGGTCGAGGCGATACGCTTCGTCCTGGATCGTGTCCGGACTCAATGACGGCGTCAGACCGGGCTGTGCACGCCGGAGTGATGCGCAGTAGTTTCGGTCGCCATCTCGAACTTTCCACGGAGCGTTATGAGTCGCACGCCGAAGACCGGTTCGCCGCCCCAGCGCCGTCAATTCATTGGTGAGCTCGCGGCCGGCGCCGCCGCGCTCGCTGCCGTCGCCTGCGCCCCTGCCGCCAGCGCCACGAACGCGCCGAGTCAGGCTCCGAAGCCGGCGACTCGGGCGCCACAGACCGAAATGTTGACCGGGCCGTTGCCCGTTCCACCGAAGGAATGGGACTCGAGTTGGATGGGCCGGATCACGGCGAAGCACAAGGCGATCTTCGATTCCCCGGAGATCAGCGAGGGGACCGCGCTGTATCACGCGATGAGCTATCTGGGCTCGGTGAAGGACGTCTTCGGTACCGGAGACTCCGACGCGAGCGTGGTGGTCGTGCTTCGTCATCGCGCCGTGCCGCTGCTCTTCAACGACGCGATGTGGGCGAAGTACGATTTGGGCACTGCCACGAAGACGAGTGACTCCAAGACCGGCAAGCCGGCGACGCGGAACGTCTACTTCCAGCACGTGGATGCGAACGGGAAACCAGCGGTGGACGACAAGCCGAGCGCGACGATCAAGTCCCTCTCGGCGCGTGGGGTGATCTTCGTTGGATGCGATATGGCGACGCGCGGGTTCTCGTCGCGGGCCGCGGCGGCCGCGAAGCTGACGCCGCAGCAGGTCTACGACGACATCAGAGCCAATCTCGTTCCCGGCGCGACGCTCATGCCGACGGGCGTGTTCGCGACGCTCATGGCGCAGGAGGCGGGCTGCAGTCTCATGCGGTCGACCTGACACGCTGGCCGCCTTCCGCCGGCCCCGGCCTAACGCCCTGCGTCGATTCCTCCGTGAGCCTCGGCTCGATGTAGAAATTCCAGAATCGGCTCCGACTTACTGGCGAAGGCGGGGAACGACCACCGCCTCACGAACTCAACCGGGAGCCGACCATGCTGACCATCACGCCATTTCTCTGGTTCGACACGCAGGCCGAAGAGGCGATGAAGTACTACGCCTCCATCTTCCCGCGGGCGAGGGTGCTGTCCGTTCACCGCGCAAACGGACAGGTGATGTCGGTCGAGTACGAGCTCGAAGGCCAGAAGTTCATGGCGCTCAACGGAGGGCCGCTTTTCAAGTTCAACGAGGCGGTCTCGTTCCTCGTCGGGTGCGATACGCAGCAGGAGATCGATACCCTGTGGGACAAGCTGACCGCCGACGGCGGGTCACCGAGCCAGTGTGGCTGGCTCAAGGACAAGTTCGGACTGTCGTGGCAGATCATCCCGAAGAAGCTCGGCAGTCTGCTCGGTGGCGGCGGGGATCCGGCGAGAGCGAAGCGCGTGCTGGATGCGATGCTGCCGATGAAAAAGTTGGACGAGCGTCGGCTGCAGGAGGCGTACGACGCGAAGTAGCGGATGGCGGAAACGGCCCGCGGCCGGCTACACATTCAGTCAGCACAGTTTCCGGAGCATCCGCATGTATCGTGTTCGCCAGGACGACCTGCCGTTCAAGGGGAGCTCGCACCATTTCGTCGGCGCCGACAACGGCGACGTGAACGTCTCTGTGTTTCTTCTCAACGCACTCCCGGGGCGCGGGCCCGGGCCGCACCGCCATCCCTACGACGAAGTGCAGTTCGTTCGGTCCGGAACCGGGCGGTATGTGGTGAACGGTGAGGAGTTCGAGGCCGGGGCGGGGGACATTCTCGTGATCAAGGCGGGCGAGATTCACGAGTTCAAGTGCATTGGCGACGAGGCGCTCGTGCAGGTCGATGTGCACCTGAGCCCACGGTTCATTCAGGAGAACCTGGGGTAGGCCATGGCCGAGCTGACGATCGATCCCGCCGCCACCGCGCTCGTGCTCATCGACCTGCAGCGCGGCATCACGGGCGGCCAGACGGTGCCTAACGCCGCACCGGATGTCATCGCGCGCGCGGCACGTCTTGCGGCGGCCTGCCGCCGGCGAGGCGTGCTCGTCGTGCTCGTGCGCGTGGACCCGGGCGCCAACGGCGCACTGTTCCCGAGGCCGCAAGCCGACCAGCCTCGCCCGCCGATGACGGTCACGCCGGAGTGGACCGAGCTCGTACCCGAGCTCGATCGTCAGCACGACGACGTCGTCGTCACGAAGCATCAGCCTAACGCGTTCTACGCGACGGACCTCGAGGTTCAGCTCGGGCGCAGAGGAATCCGGACGATCCTCCTCGCCGGCATCTCGACGAACGTCGGCGTCGAAGCCACGGCGCGCGCGGCACACGAGCGAGGGTTCGAGCAGGTGTTCATCCCCGAGGTCATGGCCGCCCGTGAGGCGGACCTGCACGACCACAGCGTCCGCCGAATTTTCCCGACGCTCGGTCGTGTGCGAGCGCTCGACGTGGTGCTGGCAGCGTTGGCGTAAGAACGCTTGGTAGGGGGTCAGAGTCCTAACTCACCATTCCAACGCCGAGGCGTTGGAATGATGAGTTAGGACTCTGACCCCGTTCGTACCGAATTACGTCAGCACTGCAGTCCCCACGGTCCCGATGCCGGTCCAGACTGCGTAGGCGCTTCCGAGCGGGAGCGTGCGAACGGCGACCGCCAGGAGTCCCATGCTTCCGACCACCGCCACGCCGGTCGCGATGCTCGGCCAGAGTCGCGTGAAGCCGTCCGTGTACTTGAGGCCAACGGCCCAGGCGATCTCCAGCAACCCGGCAATGAAAAGAACGACCCAAGCCATCCTGTCTCCCGGATGATGTAGGGTCGTCCCCACGGTCACGTTGGGGCCCGAGGGCCGTCCCGCGGGCGTCTTGTCCTCGAAGCCTATATGGGTATACTCGCGCGAACAACGCTCCTCGTGGAGGCCGTGCCGTGCACCAGCCGCCTGGCAATCCCGTTCCGTGGATTCGGACGCGGATCGCGTGTACCGCCGCGATAACGACGCTCGCGCTATCGGGACCCGCGCACCGTGCGTCGGCACAGACCGATGTCCCGCCCGAACGTCGCGCTGCGCGCGAATGGTATCAGGACGCGCGCTTCGGAATGTTCATCCACTGGGGCGTCTACAGCTTGCTCGGCGACGGCGAGTGGGTGATGCAGAACCGGAAGATCACCGTTCCCGAATACGAGTGGCTCGCCACGACGTTCAACCCGGTGAAGTTCGATGCGAAGACCTGGGTGAGTCTCGCTCGTGCTGCCGGCATGCGATACATCACGATCACGTCGCGGCATCACGATGGCTTTTCGATGTTCAAGACCGCGGCGACCCCATACAACATCGTGGAGTGGACGCCATTCCGTCGCGATCCACTGAAGGAGCTTTCGGAGGAGTGTCAGCGTCAGGGCATCAAGCTGTTCTTCTATTACTCGCAGCTCGACTGGCATCACCCGGACTACTGGCCGCGTGGCGAAACAGGGCGGTGGAGCGGCCGCCCCATGAACGGCGACTGGAATCGCTACCTCGATTTCCTCGACACGCAGCTCGGCGAGCTGCTCACGAACTACGGCGCCGTGGGCGGCATCTGGTTCGACGGCATGTGGGACAAGCCTAACGCGGACTGGCGGCTGCCGCAGACGTACGGGCTGATCCATCGGCTGCAGCCCGCCGCACTGATCATCCCGAACCACCATAAGGCGCCGCTGGCCGGCGAAGACGTGCAGACGTTCGAGCAGGACCTCCCCGGCGCGAACACGGCAGGCTTCAACACGACCGAGATCGGCAACCTGCCAACCGAGACGTCGCTGACGATGAACGGCTCGTGGGGGTTCAACATCACGGACCGCAACTTCAAGTCGGTGCGTGAGCTGGTCGGCACGCTCGTGCGCGCCGCGGGCACGGGAACGAATCTGCTCCTCAACATCGGACCCCGCCCCGACGGGACGATAGACCCGGAGTTCACGCAGCGGCTGCAGGCGATCGGGCAATGGCTCGCGAAGAACGGCCGGTCGATCTACGGCACCCGGGCGGGGCCGATCCCTCCGCGGTCATGGGGGGCGACGACTCGTCGCGGCGACACCGTCTACGTGCACGTGCTGTCGTGGTCGGATCGCTCGCTGGCCGTTCCGGCGTTAGGCGCTCGGGTGCGACGCGCGTCGCTGCTCGAGACGGGCGAGGCGGTGCCGGTCACCGAAACCCCGGAGGGCATCACGCTCACACTGCCCGCTCGCGCCGCCGAGGCGCTGGATCAGGTCGTGGTCCTGGAGACGACCCGCCAGCCCTCGGCGCGGCGCTGATGTGTAAGGATGGTACGACCCCCGACGGTGCGAATCAATGCCGTCAGAGCGTCTTGAGATACGCCACGAGATCCGAGCGCTGCTGTGCGGTCAGCGTTAGGCCGAGCAGCTTCTCGTAGTGCGCGACCGCGGCATCGAGCGTCGGCGCGCTCCCATCGTGGAAGTACGGCCCCTGGAGCTGCGGCGGGTGCCAGAGACCGCGAAGCGGCGTCGTGCGATACAACTTCGTGGCACTTCGCTCCGCGTACGCGGCGTTCTGCCCAACCTCCGCGGGCTCGTGGAGGCGATTGGCGTTCACGTCAGTCAAGGCGTCGCCGAGGTGGCAGGAGGCGCACTTCGCGACCCCATTGAACACGGCGCGACCGCGCTGTGCGGCTGCCTTATCGTCAGCCGGTGCCTCCGGCGCCGCTATGCTGAACTGATAGGCCCGCAGCGCTTCGAGCTTGTCCGAAACGAGGTCGGGAGGATTGTTGATGTCGACACCGATGCGCGAATCGACGAAGTGACCATGCCCATGCATCTGCGTGATCGCCACGTACGCGTTCCAGTACGACACGACGCCGTCGCCGGTGTAGATCTCTCGCTTCACGTGCCGAAGGCCGAAGGCCGGTGGAATCACGACCGGCATGTTGATCCCATCGATATTGAACCGCGGATCGTACATCCCGGGGCCCCAGGAGTTGTACACGGCCCGCTGTGCCGGTGTCACGGCGGGCGAGAGCGCGATGATCGCGCCCGGGTTGAGGTCCCGGTTTGGCCAGCCGTCGAGCCGATGCCCAATGCCCGTCGCGAAGGAGTTATCGACCGTCGAGTGGCACAGCGCGCAGGTGATGCCCACGCGCGTGAGCGTGTTGCCTTCGACCGTGCCGACCACGCCGACGACCGCGCCCAGCTTGAGGAGTGCCACGGTGGTTGCCGGCGAGTTCAGATCGACTGTCTTGTTCTGAATCCCAGCTACGATTTCGGGGGGGAGGGCGTCCGCGTCCACCTTGAGGCCAACGGACAGGGCAGTCACCGGGCTCACAGATGTTCTGATGACCTCGTGCATCCGAAGCGTGTCGGTCCAGAACGTCTCATCGCCGTAAGTGTCGAAGCGGAAGATCTTCTTTCCTTGAGTGAGCGTTGCGGGGTCCATGCGCGTTTCTGAGGCGGTGGCGACGTCGGTGCCTCGCGGCGCGATGGGGGTGCTCTCGTCGCGCTCGCACCCCGCGATCGCAGCGCCAAGAGCCAGGACCATTACATCGCGCGAATGCAGCGCCAGAGCGAACTTCTTCCGATGCATGAGCGGGTCTCCTCGTGGAATGGCGGCAACCCATCAGCGGGCAGTACATTATAACAGATAACGAATTAAAATGTGCAATATCTGCTCCTCGGATGCGCGAGGACGTCGAGCGTCCAGGCAGGAGACATGAGCGCACGATCGGTCAAACCAGGCTCCCTCGCCGGTACGCGCGGGCGGATCATCGACCTGATACGGAGGGCGCGGCCAACAGCGACCGAGATCGCCGACCGGCTCGAGCTGACCTACAACGCGGTCCGCGTCCATCTCACGGCGCTCGAACGAGATGGCCTGATCCGAAAGGCCGGCCTTCGGCGCGGAGAGACGCGGCCGTCGGCGACGTATGAGCTGGCGTCAGGCGTCGAGGATGCCCTCTCGCGTGCGTACATGCCGTTCGCATCGCACCTCATGCGCGCGCTGGGCGACCGCCTCCCGGATCAGGAGCTGACGGAGCTCATGAGAGACGTCGGCCGACGCCTCGCCGCGGAATGGCCTCGCGCCCGCGGTCCGGTTACCCAACGAGCGGACGAGGCCTCGGCACTCCTCCAGGAACTCGGCGCTCCCAACGAGGTGCAGCGTTCCGACCGCGCGCTGCGGATCCGCGGCTTCGGTTGCCTGCTCGCCGCCGCGGCGCACGGCCAGCCGCATGTGTGCCACGCGATGGAGAGCCTGTTGGAAGAGCTGGTTGGGACGCCGGTGCGGGAATGCTGCGAGCGCGGCGCGCAGCCCCGGTGCTGCTTCGAGATCTCGACTGAGCCCGCGACCGTGCGGGAACCCGACGACCTCATCACGGAGACGCCGTCTTGAACACCCGCCGACAGTTCCTCATCCGCGCGCCGTTCGGTCTCGTCGCCGCCGCCGCGGCGTGTCGCGGTGAATCGGACACGAACGCCAAACAGACGGGTGCCGCGACACTGCCTTCGACGCCATCGACGCCCGGTGCCCCAGTGGCGTTCAACACAGCGCCCGCTGTCGGGCCGGAGGTTTCCGCCACGACGTTCGCCGAGGCGGAGAAGCTGGCCCAGGTGACGATGACGGATGCCGAACGAGCGACGGCCGTCGGCAGCTGGCGCAAGGCGATGGCTCCCATGCTCGAGCGTCGCACAGGCCCGCGAAAAGTGGCGCTCGAACCGGAGCTCGCGCCGGCGTCGGTGTGGGACCCGAGCGCACTGCCCGGAGTGACGATCGGCGTGCAGCGCGACCGGTTCATCCGATCGAACGTGGATCCGGGCCCGCTGCCGTCGAGCGACGCCGAAATCGCCTACGCACCGGTGACGCGCCTCTCACGGTGGATTCAGCAGCGGAAGCTGACGTCGGAACGCCTCACCGGGATTTACCTGGCGCGGATCGATCGGTTCGACTCGAACCTTCGCTGCGTCATCACGCTCACGCGCGAACAGGCGCTGGCGAGGGCAAAACAGGCCGACGCCGAGATCGCGGCGGGCAAGTATCGCGGGCCACTGCATGGCATCCCGTTCGGCGTGAAGGATCTGCTCGATACGGCAAACATCCCCACGACCTGGGGCGCCGAGCCGTACCGGAACCGGGTGCCTAACGCAGACAGCGCGGTGGTGAAGCGGCTCCACGATGCCGGCGCGGTGCTCGTCGCCAAGCTCTCGCTCGGAGCACTCGCGCTCAACGACATCTGGTTCGGCGGGCAGACGATGAACCCTTGGCTGCTCGAAGAAGGCGCGTCGGGCTCGAGCGCCGGCCCGGGGGCGGCGACGGCGGCGGGACTCGTTGCGTTCTCGATCGGCAGCGAGACGGGCGGCAGCATCGTCGCGCCGGCGATGCGCTGCGGGGTCACGGGGCTCCGGCCCACCTACGGTCGCGTTCCACGCACGGGGGCGATGACCTTGTGCTGGTCGCTCGACAAACTTGGCCCGATGACACGCAGCGTCGAGGACGCGATGCTCGTGCTGCAGGCGATCACGGGGCCCGATGCGGGCGACGTGGCGAGCGTGCCGAGTCGGCTCGACTTCGACGCCGGCGGCTCGGTCGCCGGGTTGCGCGTCGGCTACCTGCCCGCGTGGATGAAGGAAGCGCCGGCGACGGAGGTGGACCGGGCCGCGCTGGAGACGGTCAAGACGTTAGGCATGGTGCCCACCGAGGTGACGCTCGCGAACTGGCCCCACAGCTCCCTCATGTTGATCCTGTTCGCCGAGGCGGCTGCGGCGTTCGAGGAGCTGACGCTGAGCAATCAGGATGATCAGCTGAAGGTGCAGGTGCCTGACGCGTGGCCGAACCTGTTTCGCGAGGCGCGCTTTCTCTCAGCGGTGGACTTCGTGCAGGCCGACCGACTGCGCCGGAAGTTCGCCGGCGAGCTGGCGCGCATCATGTCGCACGTGGACGTGTTGCTGGTGCCCTCGCTGCGCGACGAGATGTTGACGATCACGAACTTCACGGGCCATCCGTCGCTGACGCTGCGGGCGGGGTTCGTCAGCGTGAGCGAGGCGCGAAGCGACTGGGCGCCCGACCCGCAAAACCCACTGCCGAAGTTCAATCCGCCGCGCCGCGTGCCGCATGGCGTCACGCTGATCGGCCGCCTGTTCGAGGAGGGAACGATCGCGAGGGCGGGCATCGCGATGGAGCGGGCTTTCAACGTGGCAGGCGAGCACCCGCCGGGATTCTAGGCAGACGGGACATCGGGACATCGGGACTCGGGACATCGGGACTCGGGACATCGGGACTCGGCCGGGAAGCTATTGGCGCCGAGGAGCCTTCCTCTGCAGTAATAGCTTGGCGGCCGAGTCCCGATGTCCCGATGTCCCGGTTACGGTACTGTCGCGAGCGTAGGCGCCGGCCCGTCGCCTAACGTCAACGACTGCAGCTCGAGCTTGATCGAGAACCCACCGAACTTCGTCTTGAGCTGCACCGGCACGCGGCGATCGTCATCCGAGAACCACACCTGCGCCTCGCCGCCCTCGGCGAACATGCCTTTCGTGCGAATTGTCGGCGCGACGACGACGGTCGTGTACGTTCCGGCCGGCACCGATATGGTCTCCTTCCGCAGCCCGGCGAGCACCACCGGGTTCCGATCGGGACGGAAGTAGCGATCCTCCTGCCGTGTCTCGCCGACCTTCACCGCCTCCGCGCGAACGGCGTAGATGAAGGAGCCATCATCCAGCGGATTCGACACGCTCGCCACGAGCGAGTCGCCGTTCTTCTGATACGCGGCGCGGTCCGGGTAGATCTCGTACGTCGTCGTGCGCTTGTAGTGCCCCTCCGACACCTGCTGCCGGTGACGCAACGACGACAGCGTCTCGATATCGACCCAGCTCTCGTACCGATCGTGCACGCGGAAGAACGGAATCCCGCCGTCGATCGTGAAGATGAGGTGATATGCGGGTCGGCCGCGCACGACCTCGATGCAGTCCACGCGCATGCGCGCGGTGCCCGCGGGAATTCGTCCGTACGTTGCCTTGTAGGTGAGCTCTTCGCCAACCACGAACGGAACGGCCGCGGGGGAGCTCTGAGCATTGCTCACGTGCGGCAGAATTATCACGGCCAGTGCGGCCATCGTGTTTCCAGCATTGCGGCGTATCATCGTGCCTCCATCTCGGTCTCTACCCAGATGTCGAATGGGAGCGGACGATTTCGACACGCAGGATCAACGGACCAAGGGGTCATGATGAAAGGCGTCAGGTCGCGATAAAACGGGCCATCGCGAATTACTCCACGCGCACGAGCTTGATCGTCGGCGGATTCTTCACGGCACCGCGCGCGTCTCGCTGCGGGGTCAGCCACAGCGTGTCCGCCGCAACGCGATACGAGTACGACGTGAACGAGCCCTTCGTCATCGCGGCCGGGTTCTTCGACACCACGGGATGCGTGAGGAACGCTCCCGACGACAACTCATAACTGCCGGCCTCGGCTGCAACCGGACCCCACGCTCGACGGAGATCGTCCGCTGACGCGCTCTCCGCATCAGTCAACAGGGGACGTGGCGCGTCCGCATGGATCTCGATGTGGCTGTAATGCTTCGCCGTGATGATGCTGAGGTTGGGCTGCAGCGGCGAAATCGCCCGGGCTCCGGGTCCAGTCATGGTCACTTCAACAGCCTGCCAAACACCTTCGATCGACGGGGATCGCGACGCGATTGCGGCGC
>DATCGG010000263.1:0-17209 GCA_036509075.1 Gemmatimonadaceae bacterium | reverse complement strand
GATCCGCCCGCCGTACAAAAGACCGCGGCGCGGCTCGACGGCGCCCGTTCCGTGATGCAGCTCGGAGTTGATCTCGCCGCCAATCAGAAAGACGAGCATCGAGAAATACATCCACGTGAGCAGCGCGATTACGCCGCCGATCGCGCCGTACGTGGCGTTGTAGTTCGCGAAATGCGCCATGTACACACGAAGCGCCACGGTCACCAACGCCCACCCGACCGTCGTGAATATGGCTCCCACGAGCACTTGCTTCTTGCTCTGGCGGAGGTTCGGCAGGAAGTAGTACGAGAGGCCGGCGATCGCGATGAGCAGCGCGAAGGCGATCGGCACCTGAATGATGGTCACCAGTGTGCGCGTGCTGGGCTCGAGCGCGAGTCGACTGGCGAGCCAGCTCGTGATCTTGTCGCCAGCGAGGATCATGACCGTCGAGATGAGAATCACGAAGCCGATGACGACCACGCTCGCTATCGCGATGAGCTTCTGCTTCCACCACGGGCGGGTGTCCTTGACGTCGTACGCGACGTTCAGCGCTCCAATGAGCGCTCCGAACACATTCGATCCGGCCCAGATCGCGAGCAGTGCGCCGACGGACATGAGTCCCGGCGCATTCTTGGCGAAGACGACATCTTTGATCACGCCGCCGATGAGGGCCCAGCCCTCGCTGGGTACGACCTGCTGCAACTGCGACGTGAAGAGTGCGAACGTCTCCTGCTTGTTACCGACGAGGCTCAGCAGGGGCGCGATGAACAGGAGCAGCGGGAAAAGCGAGAAGAAGAAGTAGTACGCGGTCTGCGCCGCCAACCCCAGGAGATTGTCGTCCAACGTCTCCTTCAGCGCCTTCTTCGCGATCGCCCCGGCTCGGTACCCCAGTAAAACCATGCGCCACTCCCGTCGTGTGGCGCGCGACAAGCGCAAATGGTGTGCGAAGCGGAGGGAGGGCTAA
This sequence comes from Gemmatimonadaceae bacterium, assembly GCA_036509075.1. GTDB lineage: Bacteria > Gemmatimonadota > Gemmatimonadetes > Gemmatimonadales > Gemmatimonadaceae > JAJKIV01. The sequence continues at coordinate 16,266 of DATCGG010000263.1, read as the reverse complement.
CGCCCCGTCTTGTCGATCGAGAGCTTACCGAAGACCGTCTCCGCCGTAACGCGGAGCTTGTGCGGGGCCGAGTCCCAGTTCTTCGAAACCCAGCCACCATCGCGCTCGGTCAGGCCTTCGTGGTCGAAGGATGCCAACGTCTTGTCGAGCGTGACGTGCACGCCGACATCGGAGGGGACATGAATGGTGACGATCCCGAGCGTTACGTCGACGCGAAGGTCGATGTCCTGAGTCCACTGGCCACCAAGGTCGAGCTCGACGCTCCCGATGCCCGCGTCGACCCGAATGTCCCGCGCGTTGGCGTTCGCAAGGCGATCTCCTCGAAAGCTGGCCGCGCCAAGGGAGACCTCGAGCACGCTCATTCGTGTCGCATTCAGCGAATCGAAGCGGAGCTTCGCGTCGCTCGCGCCAGACTCGACGTGCAACCGCGAGATTCGGAGTCCCGTGAGATCGAGGTCGGATTCCACGGCGCCGAGATCGAGGCTCAGGTCGAGCGGCGCGCTCCGCGAAAGCTCGAGTTGCAGGTGGCCTGCGTCCGCGTCGTTCCGTCCGGAAAACCGCATCTCCGACTTCTGCATACCGATTTGCAGCTTGCGAGACGCGACGTCGAACGTGTGGCGCGGCTGGGCACGCGTCGCGTCGTATCGAAGCTGCATGTGATAGAGCAGCGGATTCGACGTCGCCCTAACGCCGATCCGCCCGGTTCCGTACACGACCTGGACCGACGCCGGCGCGGAATCGGTGAGCTGTCGTGCGACGTCGAGCGTGCGCCAGCTCTGGGCGGTCGCAGTCGACGTGACGACCGATACCGCGACCGACGCGAGCCCCAGCGCGAAAAATCGGCTCATGCGTGACGTTACCGGTCGCGTCCAGAGGACGACGGCGTTGGCCGGCGTGCGGCCACGACGCCAGTGACCGGCGTCGGTGTCTGCCACGGAATGTCGTTGACCGCTGCGAACGATGCGGTGGGTGCGGACCGTTTCGTGCCCCCTCGTGAAATCACGGCGGCGCCAAGACCCGCGGTCGTCGCGACCCACGTGATCGCCACGGCAACTCCGCGAAGTACCGTCTCCACAACGGGGGCCCACGCGAACGCCGAAGCGAGCACCCACAATCCCATGTAGATGGACACACCGACCACGAGGGCTCGAAGGGCCGCGCCGCGCGCTGAATACCGCTTGCTCGCGGCAGGTGCGACCGATTCGCCGGTGATGCGCGCGATGGCGAGGAACCCGAGCGTGATGAGGCCCACAACCGCGAGCACGAACGCCACGATCGCGAACGGAATGAGCAGTACGCCGAGAATCGTGACGGCGAGCGCGATGACGAGGAGGCACAGCACCGGCGCGAGGGCCAGCTGTGTCGCTATCCCGGCCCAGAACGAGCGGCCGAATCGGCCCTCGAGGGAATCCACGACCCCGTCGAGATAGTCGCCCGCAAACAGCAACACACCTATCGCCATGAGCACGAGGATGATCAGCCAGCTCGACGAGAGGGCGAGGGCATGCCGCGTGCTCCCCGCTCGCGACTCCGCCTCGGCAGCTTGCGGGACGGCGCCGAGCGCGCCGGCGAGCTGACGGATCTCCCCTCCAACGATTCCCCCGGCGAGGTTTACGGTGCCTAACGCCGATACGGCATTGCCGGTGATGCGGGCACCCGGGTGCACGATGACATCACTGCCGATCGCGATCGCGTCGCCGTTCACCGTGCCGTAGACGTGCAGCGGACCGCCGGCTACTGCGACCGGGCCCGCCACTGTGGTGCCCGCCGGAATGGTCCGGCCGCCCATCGCGATCTGGTTCTCTGGCGGCAGGGCGACGGCTTCGGGATCTCGACGATACCGGCTGACGAGCTGGGTCAGAGAATCGACGGTCGCCTTGGACAACTGAACCTTGCCCGAATCAGTCGATTCGACGGCAACGGCCGGCGCCGCAACCTTCGCGGCCGAATCGGCGGCTGGCTTCGCGGTTTTCGGGTTCTGCTGGATGGCGGCGGCCTGCCGAGCCGTCAGCGGCGCCGCAGCAACCGCGAGGATCAGCGGGAGAATAGCCGTTCGCATTGGCTCAGGTTGCCCGGCGTCGGCGAGCGGTCGCTACGAGAGCCCTGAGCCCGACTGCAGCCAGGACGACGATCACGAGGAAGCTGGTTACCCCTGCGACGGCTGCCACTCCACCGGTGCGCAGTGCGTCGACCGCGGCGCTTCCGAAGGTGCTGGCGATCGCCGAGCCGAGCGAGTCGAATAGGGCAGCGCGGACGCGCTGGCCGGCGAGGTCGAAGAAGAACAGGAAGGCATCGAGCCTCACTGCCATCCAGACCGCGCTGAGTGATACGATGAGGGCGAAAACAGATGTCGCGGCGACGCCAATGAACCGGGCGGGTCGGGACGCGGGCAGCCATCGCTTCGCCGTGTCGAGCGCCGAAACGTGCCAGGGTTCGAAGACCTGGACCTGTGTCATCACCCGGTCTCTGAAGAGCGGAGATGGCGCAAAATGTGGCATGCGCTCGAGGGCGCTAACCACCTGCCGAGCTTCGGCCAGATCGGCACGACACGTCGGGCAGTTTTCGACGTGCGCCAGGAGCGGAGCGACGCCGAATCCGGCCTCGCCGTCCAGGAGCTGGTCGATTTCGTCTGGGAGTAGGTGCCTGTGTTCCACAAATCCTCCAACCGGGCCGTACGGGCGGGCTTAGAAAGGGTTTCAGGTAGATTTGGGTTGCGTTACCCGGGGCCCTTCACGTGTTCGAGCGCCTCGCGCAGCTCATGGCGTGCGCGATGGATATAGGTCTTTACGGTGCCCAGAGGCAGGTCCAGCGTGGCAGCGATTTCCTCGTACGATCGCCCCTCGACGTGACGCAGCATGATGCATGAACGGTACTCCGGGCGGAGGCGAGCGATTGCCCGCTCGATCGCGGTGCCGAGCTCTCGCGCCTCCATCTCCTCGAGCGCCGATTCCTGCCGGGCCGTCAGGTCGAACGACGTCGCCTCGACCTCCGCGGCCGTCGCGGCGTGGGGCGAGCCATCGATACTGATGGTGTCCAACTGACGTTTACGCAGATGGTCGATCGCGACGTTGTTCGCGATCTTGAAGAGCCAGCTGGAGAGCTTGAACTCGGGGCGATACCGGTCGATGTGGTTCAGCACCTTGATGAAGGTGTCCTGCGCGAGGTCCTCGGAGATCTCGCGGTCCCGAACCATACGGAAAATCAGGGAAAAGACCGGCCGCTCGTACCGTCGGAGAAGCTCGCGGAACGCCGCCTCTCGCCCTTGCTGGGCGAGCGTGACGACATCGGCGTCCGGTAGGTTCGCTAAGTCGAGTGATGGCGCCATGCAGGAGACGGCGGCGGCTCCACAAGAGACAGCGTCGCCGGCGGTGGGAGGAAGCTATACCTTTCGGTCCGAATGCCAACAGTCGACCTCGAGAAGACCGAAGCCCGAGCCGCCGCCGCAGGTGGCGCCGAGAAGCGCGCCTACGTGCGCCGTGTCTTCTCGGAGATCGCGCCCCGCTACGATCTCCTCAACCACCTTCTCAGCTTCAACATCGATCGCGGCTGGCGGCGGCGCGCCATCGCGGCGCTCGATCCACTTCGAAACCCGACCGGAGTCTACATCGATCTTTGTGCCGGGACGCTCGATGTTGCGTCGGAGCTTTCGCAGACCCGAGGATTTCGGGGGCTCGTGCTCGGAACCGACTTCGCCGAGCCAATGCTCCGGGCCGGACTGAACAAGGCACCTCGCGTGCTCGTGGCTCCCGTCACGGCCGATGCTCTGGACCTTCCAGTGGCGGACGACACCGCGTCCGGCGCCATCGTTGCGTTCGGGATCCGGAACGTCGCGAGCCTCCCGGCCGCTCTGGCCGAGGCCTATCGCGTTCTCGAACCAGGCGGCCGGTTCGTCATTCTCGAATTCTCGACGCCACGCTCGCCCGTGGTGCGCGGGGTCTACCACACGTATTTCCACGCCATATTGCCCGCGGTCGGCCGGATCGTGAGCAGACACCGCACCGCCTATCGGTACCTCCCCGAGTCGGTCGCGCGATTCCCAATGCAGGAGGAGCTCGCGCGCGCCATGCGCGACGCCGGGTTCGTGAACGTTCGGTGGGAGACGCTGACCATGGGGATTGCCGCGATTCATGCCGGCGACAAGCCGGGAAGCCCTCCGATCTGAGCCGCTCGCCTCGGGCAGACCGTCACTCACTCATGACCCTCGATTCGCTCTCCGATTTCATCACCGCTATCGAAGGGGCCGGCGAGCTCGTCCGCGTTAGGCAGCCCGTTGCGGCGAAGCTCGAGATGTGCGAGATCGCCGACCGGGCAATGAAGCTGCCGGGTGGCGGGCCCGCGCTGCTCTTCGAGCAGCCCGTGCTCGATGACGGCACCATCTCCGCCTTTCCGGTGGCGATCAACCTGTTCGGCTCGATGAGCCGCATGGCACTCGCCCTCGGCGTTCGCGAGCTGGACGAGATCGGCGCGCGGATCACGCAGCTGATGGATCTCAAGGTGCCCGACGGCATCGTGGCGAAGCTGTCGCTCATCCCGCGGCTGCTCGAGGTCGCGCGCTTTCCTCCGCGGGTGAAAGGCGGGTCGCCACCGTGCCAGGACGTCATCTGGCAGGGCAATCAGGTCGACCTGCGCAGATTGCCGGTGATGACGACCTGGCCGGAAGACGGCGGGCCCTACATTACGCTGCCCATGGTCATCTCGCGCGATCCGAAGCGTGGGATCCGAAACGTCGGTATGTATCGCGTCCAGGTGCTCGGTCCGCGAACCGTCGCGATGCACTGGCAGCGTCACAAGGTCGGCGCGGCCCATTGGCGCGAGATGGCGGAGCGTGGCGAGACGATGCCGGTGTGTATAGCCATCGGTGCCGACCCGGCTTCGATCTATTCGGCGTCTGCGCCACTGCCGCCAACCGTGGACGAGTTTCTGTTCGCCGGCTTTCTCCGAGGCGCACCGGTTCACCTGGCGAAAGCGATCACCTGCGAGCTCGACGTGCCGGCGGCTGCCGAGTTCGTGCTCGAGGGCTACATCGATCCGCGAGAGGCGCTCGTCGTCGAAGGGCCGTTCGGCGACCACACCGGTTTCTACTCTGAAGCCGATCTCTATCCGCAGGTGCACATCACGGCGGTCACGATGCGCCGCAACCCCGTCTACGCATCGACCATTGTCGGGCGCCCGCCGATGGAAGATTTCTATCTCGGTCATGCGACCGAGCGCATCTTCCTGCCGCTGCTGAAACTGACGATTCCCGAGATCGTCGACTATCACATGCCCGCCGAGGGGATCTTCCACAATCTCGTGTTCGTGTCGATCGACAAGCAGTATCCCGGGCAGGCCTACAAAGTGATGAACGCCATGTGGGGGCAGGGGCTCATGTCGCTCGCGAAGGTGCTCGTGATCGTCGACAAGGAAGTCAACGTGCGGAACCCGCAGGAAGCCTGGTGGGTGGCACTCAACAACATCGACCCGGAGCGTGACACGCGCTTTACGATGGGCCCGGTCGATGTTCTCGACCACTCGAGCCGGGCATTCACATACGGCTCGAAGATGGGTATCGACGCGACTCGGAAATGGCCCGAGGAAGGGTTCACTCGAAACTGGCCGAAGGTGATCGAGATGGATGCGACGACACGGACTCGGGTCGATGCGCTCTGGCCGCAGCTGGGCATCGGGGCGCGCGGGTGATCGGGAGATGATCGCGCTGCTCCCGGCGACGATGCTGCTACAGGAACCGGCGGGCTATAACCCGGCGCGCCTGTACTTCACGCTTGCCTTCATGTTCGTGTTCGTCGGCGCCGCCGTTGCGTTCGTTCGGATTCGCTACTCGAAGCGGCTGATCGCGGACATCGCGCGCACACTCGGCATCTTCATGCTCGTGATCGGAACGATCGTGTACACGGTCGCGTTCCGCGGGCTGCGACCGGTCGAGGTGATTCTCGCGTGGGTGCTGTCGCTCGGGGCCATCGCGTGGTTCGTCGTCAAGCTCAACGCCATCATGTCACGGCCGCTGGCACTGCTCGAGAGCCTGGCCTCCGCGGTCCGGCGCGGCGACTGGGCGATGTTGCTGCGCGGCGACGACGGCGCTGCGAGTCAGGATGTCGGCGTGGCGCTGAGCGAAGTCGGTGCGCTGATCGGCGAGACGCGGAAGACCGCGACGGAGGTGCTGGGAGCTTCAACCGATGTGGCACGAATTGGCGCGACGGTTGCCGACGGCGCCGGCCGCATTTCGACGTCGCTCACCGGCGTATCCGGCGGTGTGAGCCGCAGCATGGATGCTGCCCGCCAGATTCGTCAGGCGGCCACGCAGCTCGACGAGGCGGCTGCCGCGACCCATGCCTCGGCGCGCGAGTCGCGCGAGATCTCGGCGAAAGTCGAGGCCAGCGCACAACTCGGCGTTAGGCGTGCGGCCGACGCGATGAAGACGGTCACCGAGCTGACGGAGCTGGCCCGTGACCTCGTGGAACGGATGGGCGCGCTCCGAACCGCTTCCGGAGACATCGGTGACGTCACAACCGTCGTCGGGGACATTGGTCGCCAAACGAACCTCCTCGCGCTCAACGCATCGATCGAGGCTGCGCGCGCCGGCGAGGCAGGCCGCGGGTTCGCCGTGGTTGCCGAGGAAGTGGGAAAGCTGGCGATGCAGAGCGGCGGTTCCGTTGGCCGAATCGAGGTTCTGGTACGCGAGATGATCGATCGGATCGAGGACGCGTCAGGGCGCGTCGCGAGCATGGAATCAGCCGTCAAGCGAGGCGAGCAGGTGATGCAGGAAGCCGTCACGGTGTTTCAATCCATCGAACAGGACGCCCGACGCACGCTATCGTTGGCGGAGGCAGTGCTACGGGCATCGGAGCGGCAGGACCTACTCGTCAGGCAAATGAACGACGCATCCACGCTCGTCGCCGACGCCGCCGACGCATCGTCCGCTGCCACGGACGAAGCGGCGCGAGCGATGCAGCATCAACGGTCGCTCACTGAACAGCTGCGAGAAACGGCGTACGCGCTCGAGCGCTCGGCGGGTACCCTCGGTGAAGTCGTGTCGCGATTCGGTGCGGGAGGGGGTGGGGAATGACTCGACTACGGGAAGGTCAGACCTTCGACGGCGCCTCACGGGTCGTCCGCTACGTCAACTTCGTGAAGTTGCCGCACACGGTGTTCGCGCTCCCGTTCGCGCTCGTGGGTGCCACACTGGCGAGCTATACGCACGCCGTGACCCCCGCGACGCTGGGCTGGATCGTGCTTGCCTTCACCGCGGCGCGCTTTGCGGCAATGGGATTCAATCGCATCGTGGACCGGCAGATCGATGCGAAAAACCCGAGGACTGCGAAGCGGGAGCTTCCCGCCGGCCTCCTTGGAGTCCGCGAGGCCTCGCTCGCGGTGCTCTTCGCCTGCGTCGTGTTCGTCATCGCCGCTTGGCAGCTCAACCCACTTTGCGCGCTGCTGAGTCCAATCGCGCTCGGCTGGGTGCTGTGGTACAGCTACACGAAGCGATTCACACACTGGTCGCACATCGTACTCGGCATCGGACTCGCGATCGCTCCGGTCGGCGGATACCTGGCCGTGTCCGGCGCCTGGAGCACGCCGTGGTGGATGTTGATCGCCCTGGCGACCGGTGTGTCGTCCTGGACTGCTGGCTTCGACATCCTCTACGCCCTGCAGGACGAGGCATTCGACCGCGCCGAACACCTGCACTCCGTGCCTGTCCTATTCGGACGGCGCGGGGCGCTCACGATTGCTCGGGCTCTTCACGTGCTGACGATCGTGTCGCTCGCTGCCGTGGGCGCGGCCGTGCCGGTGGGGTGGCTATACGCCCTCGGCGTGTTCGTCGCCGCTGCGCTTCTCCTGTACGAGCACTCACTCGTGCGCGGCGATGACCTTTCGCGCCTGGACGCGGCGTTCTTCACGATGAACGGTGTCATCAGCCTAACGTTTTTCGGTTTCGTGCTCGCCGAGCGCCTGGTGCGATGAGCGTGGCCGCCGCGCGGCCGATCGTGATGGCGGTGACGGGCGCCTCGGGCGCGCCGTACGCGGTGCGTCTGCTCGAGACCCTGATCGAGCGCCGACAGCAGGTATCCCTGATCGTCTCGGACCATGGGCTGAGGTTGCTCGACACCGAGTTGGGCATCGGATCGGTAGCGGCGCTCCGTGATCGTATCGGTGGCGCGAGGTGGGATGAGACGGTTCGTGTCTTCGACGATCGGGATCGCGGTGCGGCACCCGCGTCCGGATCCGCGCTGACGGCGGGCATGGTGATCTGCCCCTGTTCAATGGGCACGCTGTCGGCGATCGCCGTTGGGGCATCCCGATCGCTCGTCGAGCGTTCCGCCGATGTCGCGCTCAAGGAGCGGCGGCGTCTGATTCTGGTTCCGAGAGAGACGCCGTACAGCGCGATCCACCTCGAGAACATGCTTTCACTCACCAGAGCCGGCGCTGTAATACTTCCCGCTTCGCCTGGCTTCTACCATCGGCCGGCCACCATCGATGACCTCGTGAATTTCGTGGTGGCTCGCGTGCTCGATCATCTCGGTGTAGAGCACTCGCTCGTGCCGCGATGGGGGGGGGAGGCAGACGAGTGACTGTACCGGGAACGCCCGCCCGTGTCATCGGCGTCATTTCGGACACACATGGGTTGCTGCGCCCTGACGTGCACACGGCGCTCGCCGGTGTAGAGCTCATTCTGCACGCGGGCGATGTCGGCGGCGATGAGATCCTGATCGAGCTCGGACTGATCGCGCCGGTGCGAGCCGTCTACGGGAACACCGATGCCCCCGATCAGCCAGGGCTCGCGGCGTCGATCGACATGGCGGTCGACGGCGTGTCGATCCACGTGAGCCACGGTCACGAGGTCGGGTCACCGACTCCGCAGAAGCTATTGGAGCGCTACGCCGCGGACGTCGTCGTGTACGGACATACCCACCGCCCGTTGGTTGCGCGCGCTTCCGATCGGCTGGTGCTGAATCCCGGCGCGGCGGGGCCGCGGCGGTTCGACATCATGCCGAGCGTGGCTCGGCTGACTATCGCGGATGGGCGGGCCGAGGCGGACATCATCGCGCTGCGGACCTAACGAGTTCGAGCGAGTGCGAGGCATCAACGACTCAAACCCCGTGAGGAGCTGGCTTCCCACGGGGACCGAACTAACGCGATGATTGCTGCCTAACCGGGCGTCAGACGACTTTGAAGTGCGAAGCGGGGTACAGGTAGTCTTCGCCCGAGTTGTCGACGATGCGGTAAAAGGACCCACCGCCCTCGACGCCAAGCATCTCGTAGATGCGGCCGAGCGTGAGGTCGTGACAGCCACCAGGTTCGTCGCAGCCGGGATACGTCAGCCACGGCCGCACGCTGATGCACTGCACCAGGGTCGTCGGTTGCCAAGAGGTCGTCATCGCTTACTCCCGGAGCTAGAGGCCGTGGCGCTGGAGCGCCGCGGCGCGACTCGAGCGAAATGTGCAATTCACCGGCCACCCTCCCTCTGACGACCGGTGCGGGATTCAGTTGCGTGTGTGATGCCTGTTACACCGGCTGCGATCGAACGGCGCTGCGTGTGTTGTCGAGCTCGGCCGGGTTGCGACGGAACCACGACGACAACAACAACAACTCATCGATCTCGTGCGTCGGCACGGACGCGGTTTGCCGTTCGGGCGGCGAAAACACCGACTGGACCAACGCGTCCAGCGACTGCCGATCCCGTGACGTTCGCGGGGCAGGGACTTCGGCCCGCACACGCCCCCGTCGAATGAGATACAACCGATCGTCGCCTTCGTGTCCTTCAACCGTGTAAAGAAATGACAAAGTTTCGACGGCGAATCTCAGGCGCCCGAACTGCTCGCGGAGCTCTTCCAGCCGGTGAAGCTTGTCGCGCAGGGTCGCGGCTCGCTCGAACTCCATGCGGTCGCTCGCCAGTTGCATCTCCCCGCGGAGCCGCTCGATCGGTCCGTCGTCAGAGCCCTCGAGAAACGCGCGAGCCATCGATACGCGCTCGGCGTACGCGTTTACCGTGCACGCACCGACGCACGGTCCGAGGCATTTCCTGACTTCGTGCCTAATGCACCCAGGAGTCCGGGCTGGCGCTCCGAAGAGGTCACCCTGATCAGCAAAGTACATCTTCTGATCGAGCGAACAATCGCGGAGGCCAAGTGCATCACTCAGTTCACGCACGGCCTCGCCGATTCGCTGAGCCCCGACGAACGGCCCGTAGTAGACGCCGCCATCCTCGCTGCCGGCGCCACGAACGACCATGAGCTTCGGTGCCGCACCGCGACTGAGCTTGATGAACGCGTAGTGACGCGCATCACGCTTCATCGCGACGTTGAACCGAGGCCGGAGCCGCTTGATGAGCCGCAACTCCGTCAGCAGCGCGGCAAACTCGCTCGGTGTGTACTCCCAGTCGATCGTTGTCGCCTCGCGCAGAATGCGTGCACCCTTGTCCTCCGGATAGGCGCAGCGGAAGTAGCTGAGGAGCCGCGTCCGAACTTTCTTCGACTTGCCCACGTACACGACCTCGCCGTCGGGCGAAAGCATTCGATAGACACCAGGCCGGTCTTGAGCGCCTTCCCGGACCACTCCGCGCATTCGCGTGAGGTCTTCGTCCGAGGTTTGCGCTCGGTGCGATCGTCTCAGCGCTGACATTGCCAGCAGAACACGGTGGATCGCCCGTCGATCGCGTGCGTTGAGACGAGCGTGCGTCCGCATCGCACGCAACGCTCGCCTTCTCGCCCGTATGCCTGCAGGCGGTCCGCGAAAGATCCTCGCGCCCCCGAGGCATCGCGATAATCACGGAAACTCGTGCCGCGTGCGGCCACGGCCTCGGTCAGCACCGCACGCAACTCAGTGTGCAAGCGCGTGGCATCGGCCGGCGACAGAGTCGCTGCCGGCCGAGACGGGTCTATCCTGGCCCGCCAGAGCGCTTCGTTTGCGTAGATGTTGCCCACTCCAACGAGTCGACGTTGGTCCATCAATACCCGCTTGACCGCCTGTCGGGACGCCCGAAGAATGGCCGATAGTCGTTCGACGGTAAAGACCGAGTCGAGCGGCTCGTCGCCGAGGCCATCCGAGTAGCGGGCGAATCGTCGCTCGTCCATCACGCTCACCGTCCCCAGCCGGCGAATGTCTCTGTAGTGGAGCGAGCGCGCGTCCTCGAGCACGAACTCGACCGTCGAGTAACGTCGCTCGTTCTCCGGAAGCGCGCCGTCATCGATGAGGAGTGCGCCGGTGAAGCGCGGCTGGACGACGATTCGATCGCTCGACGAGAGATCGAGCACGATCAGCTTCGCGCGGCGCCATGCATGATCTATGGCGACGCCGAGGACGCGGCGGCGGAGCTGACGAGCGTCGACCTCGCGTAGCACGTCGGCGCGCTTGACCCTAACGTCGATGATCCGGCTGCCAGCGATCGCGCGGTCGAGGTCGCGCGCGATCGTCTCGGTCTCAGGTAGCTCGGGCACGTCGTGCCGACTCGCGCCATCCAACGTCGGCGCGATACTGCTTGCCCTGGAACTTGACGCCCGCGGCGTAGTCCGCGCTGGCCCGCTGTGCCTCGTCGAACGTCTCGGCGACCGCCGTCACCGACAACACCCGGCCACCCGCTGTCACCAGCGTGCCGTCCGGCCTCCGTGCCGTCCCGGCGTGGAACGGGATGACTCGATCATCCGGCTCGGGGAACGTGATCGCATCTCCGGTGACCGGCGACTCAGGGTAACCGCGCGCGGCGAGAACCGTCGTGACCGCGTACGCCGATCGCCACTCGAACCGGTGAACCGTTCGTAGCCCATCGCCCGAAGCAACCGCCAGGAACGCGTCCAGCAACGAGCTCTGCATGAGTGGAAGGATCGCCTGCGTTTCGGGGTCACCGAACCGACAATTGAACTCGACGACCTTCGGCCCCTCGTCGGTAATCATGAGGCCAGCATAGAGAAGGCCGCTGAACAGGCATGCGCGCTCGCGCAGCGCCCCGAGCATCGGTTCGATGATTCGCGTTGTCGCTTCCCTAACGATGGAGTCGGTTCCGGTCGCAACCGGGGCGTACGCGCCCATGCCGCCGGTATTCGGCCCGGCATCACCAGCGAAAAGCCGCTTGTGGTCCTGTACCGGCAGCATCGTTAGGAACCGCTCGCCATCGGTCAGCGCGAATAGCGAAAGCTCTTCGCCGTGCATGAACTCCTCGACGAGCACCTCACTCCCGGCATCGCCGAGCGCGCCGTCGCGCAACATTCGATCTATCGCGGCGTGGGCCTCTGCGACAGTCTCACAGACCACAACGCCCTTGCCCGCCGCGAGCCCCGTCGCCTTGATCACGACCGGTGTCCCGAGCTCCGCGACCGCGCGACGGGCCGACTCGACGTCGGTATGATGCGAGGCTCGCGCGGTGGGCACGCCCGTGGCGAGCATGACTTCCTTGGCGAATCGCTTCGAGGTCTCGATCCGGGCGGCGGCCGCGGATGGGCCGAACGTTGGGATGCCGCGTGCCCGAAGCGCGTCGGCTACGCCCGCAGCGAGCGGCGCCTCAGGTCCCACCACCACGAGATCCACGTGCTCCGCCGTCGCCAGCTCCACGACGCGCCCGACATCGGTCGCCGACACGGCAACACAACGCGCGAGCTCCCCGATGCCCGGATTGCCCGGAGCAGCGAGGAGCTCGAGAGTTGGATCATCGCGTTTGAGCTTCCACGCGAGGGCGTGTTCCCGTCCGCCCCCGCCGAGGATCAGTGCTCTCACGAGTCCGACGTCTTGAACGCGTTGTTGAAGGCGTCGCGTGCGCGCGCGAGCACGTCGCCAACTTGCGTGAACGCTTCGCGCGCCTGGTTGCCGTAGTAGCCTGCCGCGTCGACGTAGTCCTCGCTGAGCGGCTGCCCCGGGTCGCCACGGCGCGGGTAGTCTCCGTTGAGGATCGCGTCGTACTTACCGCTACGAACCCATCGCTGCAGCTCCGCAGCGCGGACAGTCCCGAACGGGTGCGTCTTGAATGCCGTGTTGATGACCTGGAAGACGCGATCGGCGAGGTCGCCCTGCGTCTCGTAGGTCTCCGCCTGCTCCATGAACGCCTCGAGGCTGATCTCGTCGTCGCCCGCGCCGCCGCCCGCCATCTTGAGGAAGGTGCGCAGCGTGACGTCGAGATCCTGCGTGGCGAGCAGGCCAGCGCGGTCCGCCGACAGCTCGGCCTTCCGGTACCACTCGAGGAGCGCGAGCTGGAACGGAAGGAGGGCCATGCCCGCGAGGAATGGGAGGTTCCTGAGCCCGACCGTGAGGATGATGATCGCGATCGTCGTGTACGTCGTGTGGCCGCTCATGATATGCCCGAGCTCATGGCCCAGGATGTCACGTCGCTCTTCCTTGTCGAGCAGCGAGATCGTCGCCGAGTTGAGCACGATGAACGGCTTGTCGAATCCCACCGCGGCCGCGTTGACGAATGGCGTTTGCGAGACGTACAGGTCAGGCCGTTCGGGCCAGTCGAGCGTCTCCAGCACCTCACCATACAGCGCGTTTAGCGCGGGGCGCTGTTTGGGCCCCACGAGGACTGCGTTGGCGAGGAAGAGCTGGCGCACCCCCTTTTCGCCGAAGAAGCCCGCGATTTTTCGGACCACCTCGTCGAATCCCGGGATGGCGCGAAGGCTATTGAGCGCCGCGCGATCGGCTGGGTGCTCCCAGGCCGTCGAAGCGATCTGCGTGAGGACTTTGCGGTCAGCCATGTCTTTGGGGACTGGGGACTAGGGACTGGGGACTCGGCGCACCGCTTTCGAGCCGAGCGACACCCTTCGCCTACGAGGCGAGCCCGCCCGAAGTGTCTTAGCCCTTTGGCCAAACTACCCGCCGGGATGGTCGTCAGCCAGCGTGGCCCGGTCCCGTCCCCGGCGCGAGCAGGCGGCCACTCGCTGCTGTTGCTACAGCCCCTCGAACGCCTGGTCGAGATCCGCGATCAGATCGTCGACATCCTCGACACCGCACGAGAGACGAATCAGACCGTCACCGATGCCGATCTTCGCGCGGCGCTCTGGCGGTACCGACGCGTGAGTCATGGCAGCGGGGAGGCAGATGAGACTCTCGACGCCGCCCAGGGACTCGGCAAGCGCGAAGATCTTCACGCGCTCGAGTACTCGGTCGGCGCGTTCCCTGGTGCCGAGATCCACCGAGATCATTCCGCCGAATCCCTTCATCTGGCGACACGCGAGCTCGTGTTGCGGATGCGACCGGAGTCCGGGATAGATCACGCGCTCCTCGTCGAACCGATCCGCGAGCCACGTCGCGATCTGGCGCCCGTTCGCATCGTGCTGCCGCATTCGCAGGTGCAGCGTCTTCGTGCCGCGCAGCGCGAGCCAGGCATCGAAGGGGCCAGCCACCGCGCCGGCCGCGTTATGAATGAACTTCAGCTGGTCCGCGAGCGAGTCATCGCGCACGACCGCGATGCCGCCGATCATGTCGCTGTGCCCGTTGAGGTACTTGGTCGTCGAGTGGAAAACCACGTCCGCCCCGAACTCGAGTGGGCGTTGGAAATACGGTGTGGCGAAGGTGTTGTCGACGATCAGCAGGGCGTCGGATCGGCTGACGATCTCCCTCATGGCAGCGAGGTCCGCGATCCACATCATCGGGTTCGTCGGCGTCTCGACGAGAACGGCTTTCGTTTGAGGCGTGACCGCATCGGCGACGCGATCCGGATACCGGGTATCCACGTAGGTGAAGCGCAATCCGAGATTGACGAGGATACGATCGAACAGGCGCGACGTGCCGCCGTACACGTTTTCACCGCACACGATGTGGTCGCCGGCGCGGAACAGCTTCATGATCGAGTCGAGGCAACCCATTCCGCTCGCGAACGCGAATCCATGAGTGCCACCTTCCAGCGCCGCGACGTTCCGCTCGAGCGCCTCACGCGTCGGATTCTTCCCACGCGCGTACTCGTACCCCTTGTTTTTCCCAACGCCGTCCTGCACGTACGTGGACGTCAGGTAGATGGGGGTCATGATCGCGCCGGCGAGCGGCTCCGGCCGCTGTCCGGCGTGAATTGCCCGCGTGCCGAATCCGGGTTCGAGATCTTCATCAAAGACGCGCGTCATTCGTTGGGCTCAGTATCGGTGGTGAATGGGTCAAGATAATCCGGGTGTCTCGACGCTGCACTGCGTCGTCGCCGATGACGAAGCACATCTACGCAGGGCCCTTGTGCGGCTTATGCAGGGCGAGGGCTTCACGTGTCACGAGGCGCCGAACGGCCGCGTTGCGCTCGAGTTGCTCGAGCAGGTGCCGGCCACGCTCGTGATCTCGGACCTGCACATGCCAGAGCTCGACGGCATGGGCTTATTGCGCGAGGTACGGGAGCGTCTGCCCGACACGGCAGTCATCATGATTACGGCCGTGGCCGACGTGGCCACGGCGGTGAGCGCGCTTGCGGTTGGCGCGATGGACTATCTCACCAAGCCGTTCCACCTCGACGAGGTCCGCGCGCGAGTGAGGCAGGCGCTCGAGAAGCGGCGGCTCATTCTCGAGAATCGCAGTTACCAGCAACGGCTCGAGGAGCGCGTTGCCGAACAGAGTCGTCGCCTGGAATCGCTGTTCCTCGCGAGCATCCAGTCGCTGGCCGACGCCCTCGAAGTGAAGGACCCGTACACGCACGGCCATTCCCTGCGTGTGAGCAACTACTCGGTTGCGATCGGGCGCGCGATCGGCTTGCGCGACGAGGCGATCCAGCAGATCGAGATCGGGGGGCGTGTGCACGACATTGGAAAGATCGGCGTGCGCGAGACGGTGCTGAACAAGCCAGGTCCGCTGACCCCCGACGAGTACCAGCATATCATGACGCATCCTACTGTGGGCTGGCGGATTCTGTCGCCGCTGCTGCACGAGATGCCGATGTCGCTCAACATCGTGCGTTGGCATCACGAGCGCTACGACGGCAGTGGGTCTCCGGACCAGCTCGTCTCGGATGCCATCCCGCTCGAAGCCCGGATCGTCGCGGTCGCCGACACATTCGACGCGATGACGAGCATTCGGCCGTATCGTCCGGGCGTCCCGCTCGATGATACGCTCGCCGAGCTCCGTCGCTGCAGCGGCGCGCAGTTCGATCCGGTGTGCGTGAGTGCGTTCCTCGAGGCGTTCGATGCCGGCGCGATCGAGCTGTCACCCGGCGGAGCACTCGCTCGCTAGCCCGGTGTCCGCGGCGCGTTAGGTGTCAGGGGTGATGACGATCGACGTCGGCCGCTTGTAGACAGACAGGCGTTCGTCGCACCAGCGTTTGACGTCCGCAGCGTCCACGGTACCGCGAACGTCGATCGCAATGTCGTTCTCGCGGAT
>DATCGG010000262.1:0-2948 GCA_036509075.1 Gemmatimonadaceae bacterium | reverse complement strand
TCGAGACCGCGCGTTCTCCGCGCGCGCAGCGCGCAACCCGTTTCGTCCGCTCCCGTATCGGCAGAGCGGCAATCGTCGGGGGGCCGGCCGCGCTCGTTCTCGTATTCATGCTGATACTCCGCGCCGCCAGTGAGCGAGAGCGAACGGCCATAGCGCTGGACGCTCACGCTCAACATGTCCGCGCGGAAACAGCAACGTTCCTTGCCTACCTGGCGGACGCCGAGGCCGGCCAACGCGGGTTCCTCCTGACTCGGCGTCCGGTATACCTCGCGCCCTTCGTCAGCGGACGACCTTTTCTCGACTCGTCGCTCGCGCGTATCCGGCAGCTCACGCGCGAGAATCCATCGCAGCAGGCACGCCTCGACACATTGACGGCACTGGCCCGCGCCAGCGTCGCGTTCATGGACTCGACCGTCGAGGTTCGCCGGAATCTCGGGCTCGACTCGGCCATCGCGCGTATCGAAACCGGTCGCGGCCGAGAATTGACGGACGATATCCGGCGAACCGAGCAGGCGATCTCCGATGAAGAAGCGAGAGTACTCGCCACACGGCTCGCTGCCGCCGACCAGGACCGTCGTCGCACGTTATTGTGGCTGTTACTCGGTACGGTGGCGGCGATCGCCGCCGCGCTGTTCGCGAATCTCATTCTCGCCGACGCCTCGGACGACGAAGCGAAGATGCGTGCCGCGATTGCCGCACGCATGGAGAAGCTCGAGCGCAATCAGGCGATGTTGCGCGGAGCGCTCACTGCCGGGCAGACCGGCACGTGGGACTGGGACCTCCGAGAGAACCGGATAACCTGGTCGGACGTCCACGAGATGATGTTTGGCTACAAGCCCGGCACGTTTCCGGGCGACCCGGACGCCTTCCTCGACAAGGTCCACCCGGATGACCGGGCGGCGTTGACGTCAGCCATGGACCGCGCCCGCGACGAGCACGCGGAGTACGCGCACGAATTCCGCATCGAGCCGACGCCCGGTGCAATCCGCTGGATCGTTGGCCGCGGGAGCTTTTTCTACGACGACACTGGTCGGCCGTATCGCGCGGCGGGAACCGTTGCCGACATCACCAGCAGGAAGGTCGTCACGCCGGAGGCCGCGCGATAACGCCGAGCGGCTACGGTCGGTACGCGATACAATCGATCTCCACGCGCAATCCCTTGCTCGGGAGCTTCGACACTTCGACGGTGGTACGCGCCGGCCGGTTATCGCCGAACATCTGCGAGTAGACCCGGTTCATGTCCGGAAACTCGGCCATGTCGACGAGAAAGACGCCGCACCGGAGCACGTGCTGCAGATCGGAGCCGGCGGCGCGCAGAATCGCCTGCACGTTGCGCAGGCACTGTGCTGTTTGGGCTGCGGTGTCGGCACCGACGAGCTCCCCCGTCGCCGGATCCGTTGCGCCCTGGCCAGACACGAAGATGAGTCGGTCGAACTGTACGCCCGGCGAGTACGGGCCGACGGGCGTGGGGAGACCGGATGCGACGACGGGTTGATGGGTCACGAGAGCTCCATTCTAGCTGAGGACAAAAAGAGAACGGCTTGGGTAAGAAAATCGGGCCGTTTGGATCGCCCGAGTGTTTCATCCACAGGAATGGTAAACGAATGAGGTCCAGGGTCACATGAGGATCGCGCTCGTTAGGCGCCAAGACTCGAACCCGGGCTCCGAAACACGAGCCTGAGCGCCGTCGTAGGTTCGCCAAAGGAGTCGTTCAGCGCACCCCATCCCGGAACCGGCCGGAGGCGGCGACCCAATGACAGACCTCGTTCGCGATCTGAAGTACGGCTGGCGAATGCTGCGCAAGCGGCCCGTGTTCGCCCTCATGGTCGTCGTGACCCTCGCGCTGGCCATCGGCGCGAACACCGTCGTCTTCACCTTCACCAATCTTCTGCTCCTCCGGCCGTTGCCCGTACGTGACCCGGCGACGCTCGGGTGGGTGTTCGGTATCGACCCCCAGCGCGGCAACGACCGTGCTCAGGTCTCGGCGCCCGACTACATCGACTACCGGCGCTCGCTCCGTTCGTTCTCGGCCCTCGCCGCGCGCGCCGAAGCGACGCTCACCCTGAGCGGCCGTGGTGATGCCGAGCGGTTGGCGGCGAGCGCGGTCACGGCGAACCTGTTCCCGGTGTGGGGACTGCGTCCGAGACTCGGCCGACTGTTTCGGATCGGCGAAGATGCTCCAGGCGCCGAGCCGGTGGTGGTGTTGAGCAATCGGTTCTGGCAGAGACGGTTCGCTGGCGATCCCGCGATCATCGGCAGCGCGCTCACGCTCGATGGCAAACGCGTCTCCGTGATCGGCGTGCTCGAGCCCGCGATCGAAATTGGAAACCTGAGCGAGATCGACGTGTGGGTCCCACTCGTTCCCGATCCGGCCGAGTCGGGACGAGATCGGCGCGAGCTGGAGATGGTCGGCCGCCTTGCGCCGGGCGTGACCGTTGCGCAGGCCGACGCCGAGCTGCGCGCGCTCGCAGTGGTATTGGAGCGAGATCATCCGGTAACGAACAAGGGTTGGGGTGCCCGAGTAGCCCCCACGCGGGAGGCGATTACGGGCCGCAACACGTGGCAGGTACTGGCGCTCCTCTCGGTGGCGGTCGGGCTCCTGCTGCTGATCGCGTGCGCCAATCTTGCCAACGCGATGCTGGCGCGTTCCATGGACCGGAATCGCGAGATCTCGCTCCGTGTCGCGTTAGGTGCCGGACCACGTGTGCTCGTGCGTCAGTTGCTGGCCGAGTATGCCGTGCTCGCGGCGGTGGGCGGCGCGCTCGGCCTCGGCGTGGCGTACGGCGGCGTGCGTGCCATCAAGGCGGTCGTATACGAGCCCTTCTTCGCACTGCTCGCCATCGACGCGCGCGTGATCCTGTACGCCATTGGCGTCACGTTGGTCACCTGCGTGCTCTTCGGCCTCGCGCCGGCACTGCGTGCGGCGCATGCCGACCCGATCGCGGCGC
>DATCGG010000261.1:0-40377 GCA_036509075.1 Gemmatimonadaceae bacterium | reverse complement strand
GCCGCTGAACCGATCGCCGCTGAACCGATCGCCGCTGAACCGATCGCCGCTGAACCAGCTGCGCCGGCGACATCCGAGCGTCCCCGCGTTAGGCGCCACGCGCCGTCGCCAATGCCTGTGCGGTACCCGACGTCGGCCATCCCCCGAGCGACAGCCAGCGACGGGAAGGCGCTGCCGCGTGCATACGTCGCGAAGCGACGGATCTCATCCGCCGGAACCCCACCGATACACGAGGCTCGAGGAGGAGCGGAAGCGGCACTGCCGAAGAGCGAGGGTGAGAACGGATGCGCTCCACCCATGCCCTTTCCCTCGCCAGCAACCGGGGCCGACATCCAGACGGCAGCACAACCGTCAGCGGGTAGTGATCCATCGCCGGCTGAAGAAACGTCGGCGATCGATACCGAGCGGGCGCCGGAGAGCACAACCGCCCATGAGTCGGAAACGAGTGAGCTGGTGACACCCGCGCCAAGCACGCCATCGTCCGACGCACCCAGTGGCACGCCGGGCTCGGATCAGTCATCCCGCTCCGACTCGAACGCGGCGGGCAGCGCGCCTACCGAGACGGATAGTAGCACCGGCCCGCTCGTCGCACTGCTGGTTGCGCTGCTGCGCGCACTCAAGTGACCCAAGCAGCCACCGTCCGATACGACGGCAGCCCGGCTTCGCCTAACGCCGAAGGATTCTGGTTGCGTCCTCGAGCGCGGACGACGCTGCGTCGAAGCGCCGCGCGAGGTCGTCGATCTCGCGCTGCGTAAGTGCCGGGTCCCCTGTTCGAATCGCCTCGTTGACCGACGGGAACACGATGTTTGCGTAGCCGTTGTTCTCGTCGGCTGCGTAGATGAGGTTGCGGTACCACGGACGCGTCCGGAGACCTTCCGGACGCGTGAGCGATCGTTCGACTCGAAGCAACGCGGCGTTCGCGGCCGTACGCGCCTCTCGTGGGAGCGTTCGCGTCAGCGCGGAATCACGCGCTGCGGTATACGCCGTCGCGCTGCGTGCCATGCGGTCGATCGCCGTCGAGAGACTCAAGGACGACGTTTGCCATTTTTTCCCGCCGATCGATTGGTCGACCGCTGGGAGGTAGCGGCGCATCGTCCGCGCAAATTCGATGTAGTCGTATGGCAGGACGTCTGCGTTTGCGAGGCGAAGCACCATCGCGGCGCCGACGCGCGCGGCCGCGGCGTGATACCGATAGCCTGGATCGCCGAACGTTTCCATCCAATGGCGGCTGTCGTACGCCGAGTGGTAGACGCCCCCCACCCCACCAAACCCCCACTCGGCGTGCGGAATTCCGAGGTGATTGTAGAAGCCCGCGAAGTCCGAGCCGCCACCTGGGTCGCCCATCGGTGGCTCCGCCGTATCCGCCACGGCGGACGCTCGTCGCCACACGTCGTACACGCTTCCCTTCCCACTGGGATCATCGACTGACCGTGCGAGCGACCGAAGCGTAGCGCGCAACGACGGCGACCCGCCTCCACCGAAGCTCGGCCCCTGCGCAGCAACGTCCTGGTTCAGGTAGGCGACTCCACCGCGGAGTAACCGCAGGGTGTCGTCTTCGACATACTCCGTCGATCCCACGAGCCCCCACTCCTCGGCATCCCATGTTGCGAACACGATGGTGCGCTTCGGGCGCATCCCGCGCTTGGCCAGCGCTGCGACCGTACGCGCCGCTTCGAGAACGCTAACCGTTCCGCTCACATTGTCAGCCGCACCTGGGCCCCACGCGTCACGGTGGCCGCCGATGATGATCAGTTCATCGGGGAATTCCGTCCCGCGAATCACTCCGAACGTGTCCCAGATCGTCTTGAATGGTGCGGTGGCCGTGTCGGTCGCCACCGCCACTCGCGCCGTAACCGGCCCGGGACCGACGTGATATCGGAACGGGAGACCACCCTGCCACGACTGAGGAATCGCCGCTCCACGTACGTCGCGGAGTAACTCCGTCGCATTACCATAGGAGATCGGGACGACGGGAATGCGAGAGACGCCGGCCTGCCCCGGTGTGATCCGCGCCGCGCCCGTTCGGCTCGGCGTGCCGGGCGTCGTGGGGTCGCCCGCGCCATTGAACACACTACCGCGCTGGATCCCGTTCGCGGGCCGCATGGGACCCGCAGGATAGACGTCACCCCGAACGAAGCCGTCATCCTGCGGATCGCTGTAGATGAGCAACGCTGCGGCACCGTGGCGTTCTGCCTCACGCGCCTTGATGCCGCGAAACGAGCGGCCATAGCGCGCCAGGACGATCTTGCCGCGAACCGAGACGCCTAACGAATCGAGCGTCGCGTAGTCCTCGATCAGTCCATAGTTGACATAGACCACCTCGCCGGTCACATCGCCGCTGCCGCCGTACCCGTTGATCGCCGGCACCTCCGGCAATGCGGACGTCGAATCGACCGAAATCGGCCCCTCGGCAAGCGAGAGCTCGCGGGCGTCCGGCGACCCACGCCAAACCCGAACGCTTGTCGGGTGAGGCATCCACACCTGGTACGCGCGAACGCTGGTCTCCAGCCCCCACGAGCGCATTCGCTCGATGACGTAGTCCCGGGTTCGTGCCTGTGCCGGCGTACCCGACATGTGCGGTTCTCGTGACAGCGCTCGGGCATACACCCCGGCGCTCTCGGCCGACGGCAGTGCGATCGCTGCCGCCTCGACTCGGCGCTCGGCGTCGGCGCCGGTCTCCGAGTACCCCGGCATTTTGCTCGGAGATTGAATGCGCGCCGCTGCGACGCCAAGCACGCATGCGCCGGCCAGGAGAGCACGGGATGCATGCCTCAGAAATCCCGAATTGAAGGCCATGAAGAGTCGACCGATTTGTGTTGTGAGGTTTGGCAATGCGACTGTGCGGCGCTGGGCGACGACGTCTCTGCGGGAACTCAGCGCTGATCGTCGTCGAGGCGTTCGATCGCGCGCGCGATAGCCAACTGGAGCGAGGCTTCGCGTTCTTCCGCCGTCGCGGCTGGTGGAAGCGCTGCCGCGAGCTGTACGCACTGTCGCTCCATCTCGTCCTGGACGAACCGCAAAGAAGGGTCCCGGATACCTAACGCTTGGAGCGTTGCGGACGCGAGCACGCGTAACTGATCGCGCGTGGTTGGCGACAGCCCATCGAGTGTCGGAGGACTCGCGACAGGCACCGCCTTTGAGACGCCTTGGGGCTCGCGACCCTTCAGCGCCGCCGTCATCGGCAACAACCGCACGGCGAACGAGCCGGGCGAATGCTCGCTATGGTGCTCGACAACGCCCCGAGTTGAGAGAAATGCGAGCAAGCGCTGCACGGCCTCGCGCACAACCGGAATGCGCGCGAAGCTGTGATTTCCGCGGCCTGTTACGATGAGGACTTCGCGAGCACCCTCAGCTTGTTTCATGCGGAGCCAGCTTTCCGCTCGCTTCACCGCCTCGGCCGCCGTCGGCAGCGAGGCGCGGAGGTTGAGAGTACCGCTCCTGCCGAAACGGAGCTCATCGAGCGCGTGCTGGAGCGGGCGTCGAATCACGCAGCCTCAGCGCAGTGCCGATCGCAGAATGTGCCCGTCCAGGCGCTCGAGCGGCTGTGTGTTCAGCACCGCGGCAAGCGTCGGTGCCATGTCGACTACTCTCGCGAACTCGTCGTACTTGCCCGGCTTGAATGGAGCGCCGTAGAAGACAACCGGCACGTGAGCGTCGTAGTCGTGCGGCGTACCGTGTGTCGCTATGCCCGGTACCCAGTAGTCGTAGGGACGCAGCGTAACGACCGCTTCGACCGGCAAGTCCGGCGGAGCCATGTGCAGCCAGCGTCGCGCGATCGCGTCTTTCGTCGTATCGGCGTGTGCGAGATCACGCATCAGATCGACCCGGAGAACGCCGGGAATTTTTCGTTCAGCAGCTACGAACGCCGCGACGACGGAATCGGGCGAGACGCCCTTTGCCTTGAGCGCCGACCGGTTCACCAACAGGAACGGTGTATCCCAGATGAATTGGGACGAGTCCTTCAACGCCGCGGCTACACGGGCTTCCGCAGCCCAGGCAGTGTCGAGCGCGGCATGAACGAAGCCGGCTCCCGCGTTAGGGTCGTGCGACTTGATCCCCGGATAGGGTGCCATGCCGTGATCCGAGGTGAATGCGACAATGACGCGCGTGGAGTCACGCAGCTTGTACAACGAATCGAAGAACGTGCCGAGGTAGCGATCCAGCCTGATGATCTGGTCGTGAAGCTCGCGCGAATCCGGTCCGAACGCGTGGCCCACGGCGTCTGTCGTCGAGAGCGAGATGGCGAGGATGTCCGTTCGCGGCCCGTTCCCCAGCTTCATCGACTGCAGACCGTCCAACGCGAACTGCAGCGTTAGGTCGTCCATCCATGGAAACGCGGGAAAAACAGCCGCGGCTTGCGCGGAATCGGGAGGCGCACCGTGCGGAAACGTCACCCCGCCTCGGCCCGCATTCTCCTGCTGGACGTCATCCGGTTCCGGGTACTGGTCCTCAGGCAGCAACAATGTCCACACCTTCCCGGCGGACTGGGCGGGGATTCGCCGAGCGTTGAACTGCCGCACCCAGGTGGGCAGCGTGTCCGCGTAATACATGCTCGTCGAGAAGTTGCCGGTTCCGGTATACCAGAACACAGACTGCTTGTTGCGCGCAACGGGTAGAATCGCGCCTCGATCTTTGCGGGAGACCGATAGCGCGCGAGAGCGCGGATCGGTCTTCTGCAACCAGTCGATCAGCGTTGTCCCGCGAAACCGCTTTGGCGAGGCGCCGGGCGCACCGCCGCCGATTACCGGCGCAGTTGGGTCCTCGACACCCGCGGAGTTCTGGACGATTCCCGTGCTCCGCGGGAACCGACCGGACATTGTCGATGCATGGCCTGGTGCGGTTTCCGTGATCCCATGGTCCTGAAAGGCGTTCGTGAAGACCGCTCCGCCCCGGTAGAGTCTGGCCAGGCCACCCGTGAGCTGCGACTCGAACCGGGTGAAGTAGTCGGGGCGCATCTGGTCCACGGTGATGAAGACCAGCAGCGAGGGCGTCGATGACGTCGGCTGCGGCGGCCCTTGCGCGGCCACTACGGCGGGCAACAGTCCGGCGACGAGTTCGATGATGAGCGCGCGAAGCATTCGAAGGGGTGAATGAGGCTCGGTGAATCTATCCGCGAACACCGTCACCGCTATTCCGTGCGGAGCCGTCAAAGGCAGGCGCGTGTCTACCCTCGTCGGGAATCACGCGTGAGAGAATAGCCGTAGTGGCCGCGTTTCCTTTGTTGAGTGTGGCTTTCGGGTTCGTTGACGCGTCGGTTTTCACGACGGCCCTCCTGCCAGGATTTGCTGTTGTTGACCCTTGATGAGGATGGATCTCAAAATGCGAGGCATGATGCTCTTCGCCATCACGGCATTCGCCGCGATGGCTTCTTCCCCGGCGGCAGCACAGGTGCGTATGACCCAACAGGGTTCTAATCGCCCCGTCTCGTTCGCGTTTGGTGGCGGGGCCAGTGTGCCGGTCGGGAGCTACAAGGACGCGTTGAAGGCGGGATGGAACGGGCAGGGCTCGGTGATCTTTCATTTTGCCGGCCTGCCGCTATCCCTCCGTGCTGATCTCAACTACAACAAATTCACCTTCAAGAATGATCTTCCGTTCTCCGCTGGCGGAACGCCTGGAACCGCAACCTCGACGGAAGACATCACGCAACAAATCCTGGGCGGGCTCGCGAACGTCTCGATCCCGTTCCACATGGGCCCGGTCTCTCCTTATATCACCGCCGGGCTCGCGGGGTTCAATATCAAGACCAACCTGGGCGACGTCGTCCCCGGGGAACAGGACGAAAGCGCTACAAAGTTCGCCGTGAACGGCGGCCTTGGCCTGTCGATGAAGCTCTTCGGCGCATCCGCCTTCGTCGAGGCGAAGCTGAACAACATCTATACAGACGGGAAGGCCATCGGCAGCAAGGAGCTCAAGGACCTTCAGTTCGTCCCGGTCACGTTCGGGTTCGTGTTCTAGCGACGCGCCACACGAGCTCCGCTAAACGAACGCCCGGCATGGAGCTTCTCCGTGCCGGGCGCTTGCCTAACGAAGCGATTTTGTCTCGACCTAGAGCACCTGTTCGAGGATCGCGAGCCCTCGTGCCAGGTCGTCATGAGACGCGATCAGGGGCGGCAGGATCCTGACCGTGTGATCGCCAGCCGTGAGGACGAGCAAGCCCGCCTCACGTGCACGGGCGACGACGTCGCCCGCTGGCTCGCCAACATCGATGCCCCACATGAACCCGACCCCCCGAATGGCCCGCACCCGGTCGGTCCGATCGCTGATCGCGCGAAGCTGCGAAGCCACCCAGCTTCCCTCGGATTTCACGTGCGCCAGCAACGACGGGTCAGCGATCCGGTCGAGCACATGCAATGCGATGGATGCGACGAAGGGGCCGCCGCCGAACGTCGTACCGTGATCGCCCGCGTTCATTGTGGCCGCGATGCGATCATTCATGAGCACCACGCCCATTGGCAAGCCACCCGCGATCGGCTTTGCCAACGTCAGCATGTCAGGCTCGATGCCGATCTGCTCGTACGCGAAGAGCGAACCGGTTCGCCCCATCCCGCATTGAATTTCGTCGAAGATGAGCGCGACCCTTCGCTCACGTGTCAACGCGCGCACTTCGCGAACAAAGCCGTGATCGAGCACGCGTACACCGCCTTCGCCCTGCACCGGCTCGAGTATGAGTGCCGCGACGGTGTCGGCATCGAGTACGATGGCGAGGTCCTCGATGTCACGCTCGACGATCGACACACCGCCCGCGAGCGGGCGGAATGGTGCACGGTAGTTCGGGCGATCGGTGGCCGCCAGCGATGCGAACAACCGCCCGTGGAACGCGCCACGGAGGGCGATGATGTCGGTCTTCGCGGCGCCCTCGGTCGTTCGAGCCCATTTCCGCGCGAACTTGAAGGCTCCCTCGTTCGCCTCGGCGCCAGAGTTACAGAAGAACACCTTGTTCGCGAACGAGAGCTCCACGAGGCGCGCGGCGAGCTGTTCGCCTGGCGACGTTCGGAACAGGTTCGAAACGTGGATGAGGCCGTCGGCGGCCGCACGCATGGCGTCGCGCAAACCCGGGTCCCCGTAGCCTAACGCGTTGACCGCGATGCCACTCGTGAAATCGAGGTACGCGCGGCCCTCGGCGTCGAACAGCTCCACGCCCTCACCGCGCACCAGCTCAACGGGAGCCCGCTTGTAGAGGCCGAGGAGCGCATCGGCTCCCGCCGGTGCCGTCGTGATCGTGGCCATCGTCAGACCGCCGTTGGAGAGAGAGTGATTGCCGTGCCTGCCGTCGTCGAGCGAATCGCCTCGACGTTGCCAATGCGCACCCGAGCAACGCCCAACTCCACCGCCCGGCGCGCCGCCTGCAGCTTCGCTGCCATACCGTGGTGGGCAGTCCCATTGTCGATGAGCGCGATGGCCTGCTCCACCTCGAGATCCGGAAGGACGACGCCGTCAACGACGACCCCCGGAACATCGGCGACGAGCACGAGCTCATCGGCGGCAATGGCAATCGCGATGGCAGCCGCCGCATCGTCCCCGTTCACGTTCAAGGGCATGCCCGTATCCTCGTCCCGCGCGAGCGGCGAGATGACCGGCACGACGCCGCCAGCCATCAGGAGCTCGAGCAACCGGGCATCGACGCGCGTGGGTGCACCAACCTCGCCTAACGTCTCGCGGGACGTGGCCCGGGCGCGCAGAAGCCCGTCGTCCTCGCCCGAGATGCCCACGGCGCGAACGCGCTCGCTGACGAGCGCCGCCACGAGGCGCTTGTTGGCGCTGCCAGACAGTGCCATCTGCACGAGCTCGAGATCGTCACGCGTCGTGACGCGGCGGCCGCCGTTGAATTTGGGCGTGAGGCCGAGCCGCCGCTGAAGCGCGGACACCTCGTCACCGCCGCCGTGAACGACAACCACGCGGTCATTCGTCGTCGCGGCGCGGATGGCACTTGTGAGACCGGGGTCGGCTTGTGCCCGGCCACCGATCTTAAGGACGCGCGTCATGTCGGTAATCCCATCGGCTCATCCAGGCCTAACACGACGTTGGCGTTTTGCACGGCCTGACCCGCGGCACCTTTAACGAGGTTGTCGATCGCCGACAGGACGAGCAGCGTCGGCTGGCGAACTCCGGCGACGTAACGCGCGGAGATCCTCACCACGTTTCTCCGCACCACATCGCGAAGCGAGGGCGGCTCGGGGGTGACTTCGACGAACGGCTCGCCGGCGAACTCATCGCGCCACGGGGAAAGCGGATCCGGTATCGTCTCCGTCACCGGGACGGTGATCGTCGCGAGAATTCCTCGCGCGACTGGAAGCAAGTGCGGCGTGAATATCAGGTCGGCGTCGGCTCCGGCTCCCTCGAGAACGGCCCGCATCTCCGCCAGGTGGCGGTGAGTGTTGGCAATCCCGTATGCCCGGAAGTCCTCAGTCACCTCACCGAACAACAGGTCGGTGCGGGCAGTCAGTCCCGCGCCGGTCACACCGCTTGCTGCCGTGGCGTTTACGGTACCGCCCGATGCTATGAGGCCCCGCTTCGCGAGCGGGACGAGTGCCATGAGGATGGCAGTCGGGTAGCAGCCCGGGTTTGCCACGACGGTGGCATCTCGGAGCTGTCGCCGTACGAGCTCCGTGAGTCCGTACGGGACGTCGCTCGGCCCGTTGCCAGGACGGAGGTCGGCCGAGAGATCGATGGCCCTTGCTCCGGTACCGCGGACGCGCGCGACCCAGGTCGCAGACGCACCGTGTGGAAGCGCCGAGAACACGAGCTCGGCGTCCGACAGCGGCGCGTCATCGTGCGCGACAAAGCGGACGTCGGCGCCGCCGAGCCGCGCCTGCTCGCCGCGTCGCTCGTTCGCGGTTGCGAACACGAGCCGCATCCGCGGGTGTCGCGCAATGAGCGCGCACAGCTCGCGTCCGGCGTAGCCGCTCCCACCGAGGACTCCAACAGGGATTCTATGCACGACGAATGCATATTATTGCATCAGAGGGATGTCAACTGCGGGGGCCCGGGCAGCGTTCGGCCGGAGCGTTGCTCTCGCGTCCTGCCGCTTGACCCCGCGCCATGCTATCGTCTCGTCGATCGATACGGAGGAGGTTGGGTGGATAAACGGAAACGTCACGCGGCAATTCTGGAGTTGGTCGGCGGGCAGGCGGTTGGGAGTCAGGAGGAGCTCCGGGTGTTGCTGCATCGGCGTGGTTGGGACGTCACGCAGTCCACGCTCTCTCGTGATCTGCGAGAGTTGCGATTGGCGCGCGTCCCGACGCCTGAGGGCGTTCGATACGCCGTTGCGGACGGCGCCATCAGCAGTGCGGCGCGCCCGGCGCTCGATGCCCTGCTCCCCCAACTGCTGACGCGAGTCGACGGCGTCGGCGAGCTGATCGTCGTGCGGACGGTCCCTGGCGGCGCCCAACCCGTGGCGTCGGCGCTCGACGGCGAATCGTGGCCCGAC
This sequence comes from Gemmatimonadaceae bacterium, assembly GCA_036509075.1. Lineage (GTDB taxonomy): Bacteria > Gemmatimonadota > Gemmatimonadetes > Gemmatimonadales > Gemmatimonadaceae > JAJKIV01. The sequence goes on along the minus strand of DATCGG010000261.1, from coordinate 30,950 downwards.
GTGCTCGGGACCGTTGGAGGCGACGACACGATTCTCGTCGTCTGTCGGTCCGCCGCCGCCCGCGAGCGCCTAGAGCGGCGCCTGAGAAAGCTCGCGGAAATCTGACTCGATGCCGCACGGCAGCCGCATTGACGGTGATTGTGCCCTGGTGTTTATTTATGCAAGTCACCTGAATAGTTATCTCCTCCTGGAGCGCTCATGAAGACGATTGTGCTCGCCTACTCGGGCGGGTTGGATACTTCGATCATTGTGCCGTGGCTGCGCGAGAAGTACGACGCGCGAGTCATTTGCGTCGCGGCGGACATCGGTCAGGGACCCGACGAGTTGGCTGGCGTCCGCGCGAAAGCGTTGGCATCCGGCGCGGAGGAGTGCTACGTCGAGGATCTTCGTGACGAGTTCGTTCGCGACTTCATCTTCCCCACCCTGCGAGCCGGCGCGATCTACAATCGCAAGTACCTGCTGGGCACTTCGATGGCGCGCCCGCTGATCGCCAAGCGGCAGGTGGAAGTCGCACGCGCCGTCGGTGCCGACGCGCTCGCGCACGGATGCACCGGCAAAGGCAACGACCAGGTTCGCTTCGAGCTGACGTACATGGCGTTCGCTCCGGACCTGCCGGTCATTGCGCCGTGGCGTGAGTGGGACATCCGCAGCCGCGAGGACGCGATCGCCTACGCGGCCGCCCGCAACATTCCGGTGGCCGCGACCAAGGAGAAGATCTACTCTCGCGACAGAAACCTGTGGCACATCTCCCATGAGGGCGGGATCCTTGAAGACCCGGCCCAGGGGCCGCCGAAGGACGTCTTCATGCTCAGTACCGACCCCGAAGACGCGCCTAACGAACCGGAGGAGGTCCGCATTGGCTTCGACGCCGGCACCCCCGTGTCGGTGAACGACAGGGAGCTCGGCCCCGTTGACCTCATAGCCGAGTTGAATGCCATCGGCGGGCGTCACGGCGTCGGCCGCATCGACCTCGTCGAGGATCGCATGGTCGGCATGAAGTCGCGCGGTGTCTATGAGACGCCGGGCGGTACCCTGCTCTATGCCGCGCACAGTGAGCTCGAGCAACTCGTACTCGACCGGCGCACGCTCGCGGCCAAGGACCTCGTCGCCCCGCGGTACGCCGACATCGTGTACGAGGGCCGCTGGTGGACGACGGAACGCGAGGCATACGATGCCTTCGTCGACGTCACTCAGCAGCGCGTCACCGGCTCGGTTGCCCTTCGCCTCTACAAGGGCGCCGCTGCGGTGATCGGCCGGCAAAGCGAGCACGCGCTTTACGATGAGCGGTTCGTGACATTCGGCGAGGACGACGTCTATCAGCAGAGCGACGCCGCTGGCTTCATTCGCCTCTACGGGCTCTCGATGCGTGTGCGCGCGATCAAGGATCAGGAGATGGCGGCCGCCCGCGCCGCGTCTTCGGCCGAGGGAGCGTCGGAGCCGGCGCTCGTCGGCGCGTGAATGAGGCTGCAGTCGCCGGAGCGCCAGCCGTGACCGGCGAGAAGCCGCGTGCAGGCGGCGAGGTGCGCGGCGGCGATGCCGCTAGCTCGCCAGCGGCCGACCGCTCGTCAGGTTCGACGAGCCACAAATTGTGGGGTGGGCGCTTCGCCGGAGGCCCGGCCCCGGCGCTCGAGGCCGTCAATAGGTCCATTGCCACCGACTTCCGGTTATGGCCCTTCGACATCCGCTTGTCGAAGGCATGGGCCGTGGCGCTGTGGAACGCCGGCGTGCTCTCAATCGATGAAAGTCGCCGGATCGAGGCCGGCCTCGACGCGGTTGCCGAGCGCTTCGCCGCTGGCACAGCGCCGGTCGCGACCGACGAAGACGTGCACACGATGATCGACCGGCTCCTGCACGCCGAGATCGGCGAAGTCGCGTCGAAGCTCCATACGGGCCGGAGCCGGAACGATCAGGTGTCGACGGCCACGCGTCTCTGGTGCATCGATGCCTGCGACAAGCTCGACGCCGCCGTGCGCGGTCTGCAGCACGTGATGATACGGCAGGCGACCCAACATCAGCAGTCGCTCATGCCGTCGTACACGCACATGCAGCGCGCGCAGCCCGTCTCGATCGCGCACTGGATGCTGTCGCACTTCTGGCCACTCGACCGCGACCGCGCGCGGCTCGCTGCGGCTGCTCGGTCCGCTGGCGTATTGCCGTTAGGCTCCGGCGCTGTCGCCGGCTGCGCCTTCCCGATCTCCCGTGTGCTGCTCAAGGGAAGCCTTGGCTTCTCGTCGGTGTCAAAGAACAGCATCGACGCAGTCGCGGATCGGGATTTCATCGCGGAGGTGCTTTTCTCGCTGTCACTCCTCGGCGCGCATCTGTCACGGCTCGCTGAGGATCTGATCCTGTACGGCTCGAGTGAGTTCGGCTTCGTTCGGTTCGGCGATGCCTACACGACCGGCTCGAGCATGATGCCGCAGAAACGGAACCCCGATGCGTTGGAGCTCGCACGTGCGTCAGGGGCTCGCATGCTCGGCGACCTGACCTCGCTCCTCGCCACGATCAAAGGTCTGCCAAGCGGCTACAACAAGGATCTGCAGGAAGACAAGCGGGCGTTGTTCGACGGGGTCGACGGGATCCTGCTCGTTCTCCCCGCAGTCGCTGGCACACTGGGCGAGCTGGCGTTCGATACCGCTCGAATGGCCGCGGCAATATCGAGTACCATGATGGCGACAGATCTCGCGGACTATTTGGTGGGCAAGGGCATCACGTTTCGTGAGGCACACGCAGTCGTGGGCGCAATGGTGCGAAAGGCCGAAGAGCTGGGCGTCGAGCTACACGCCTTGCCGATGGCCACGTTCGAGGCCGCACACACGGCGTTCGGCAGCGACGTACGCGATGCCCTCGGCGCACAAGCGTCAGTCGATCGGCGGGAGGTCGAGGGCGGGACCGGCCCGCGCGCTGTGCGTGCGCAACTCGAGGCCGCCGTGTTGACGCTGGCGCAAGGCGGGGAAGTGCCACGCGGGAACGAGCTCGATCTTCGCGCCGACTGAGCTGACGTGCCTAACGGCCAGATACTGAAGCCCCATCGCGATGAATCGCGGTGGGGCTTCGTGTCACGGACGGCCAGACCAGATCAGAAGAGGATTCCGAACGTGAGCGGAACCATCTGCGCTGAGTTCGGATCGGAGAAGATGTGGTGGTATCGTACCTCGGCGAATGTGGTGAACCCGCTCAGCGCGAAGCGCGCACCAACTCCGACGTTGATGCCAATGTCATTGCTGGACTCGGCCCCCGATTCGTCCGCTTTGGTGTTGTACCATCCTGCTCCACCGATGATGTAGGGGGTCACCGTCGTGCCGCCCGGAAATGCGTACACCAGGTTCCCATTCACCGTCCAAACATTGACGTCTGGGCCAGAGCTCTTCCCGGACAGGTTGTTGTACATCCCGTCGACCCGGAACCCGACAGGCAAACTTGCGGAACCGGAGACGGCGAGGGTTCCAAGGATGTGGAATCCAGTTGACGTCGCGTCGCCGAGATCTCCAACAGGAAACGTAGCTCCCGCCGCGAAGCCAACGGACGTTCGCCGCTGCGCTAACGCGCTGCCGGACAACGTGCCGATCGCCACCAACACGAACGCACTGCTGACGACTATGCGTTTCATCATGAACGTTCTCCTCGTTACGTCGAGATCATTTCCGAGCTTGCATCGAACGCAGCTCTTTGAAGGCAGCAGCCGTGCCACGCTAAACCAGGAGTCCGCGGCGATAGGAGGGTTGCCGTTGCGCATTCGCGCACAACCCAGCATAATTTTATCCTCCAATAGGAGGAACATTGCCGGTTTATGATTTGACGGCAGTTGCTCACGCTCTCGACATCGATCTCAAGCAGCTCGACAATCTCTTGTCCCGGAATGCGCTCCCAGGAGTCGAGAGGAGACGTCGGGGTATCGCGCGCCGGCTCACGCCTGAAGTCGCCGTCGTGATTCGCCTTGCCAGGGAGCTATCGGAAACGCTCGGAGTTTCGGCTGGAGCGCTCCTCAGCGTAGCGAATGAGATCGAGCGAGGCGCCACGAACGAGCTGCGGTTTGGGGAGTTTGCTACGCTGCACGTCGACCGAGATAGGCTTCGAGCATCAACGCTGGCGCGCCTCGACGCAGCCGTGGAGGTTATCGGAACTCGGCGACGCGGGCGACCGCCCGGGCGAGAACGGTCTCCGCATCAAGGCACCTGAGGACTCCGACTAACGCAGAACGGGCGCCCGCGGGCGCCCGTTCCACTCTCGGCCTGCAACAAACTCTAGCGAGCTCCGGCCTTGCTGACGTTTTCGGCCGCCGGCCCCTTCGGCCCCTGAACGATGTCGAACTCGACGGCATCGCCCTCGGCTAGCGTCTTGAACCCGCTGCCCTGGATTGCGCTGTAGTGGACGAAGCAATCCTTCGTACCGTTGTCAGGGGTGATGAAACCGAAACCCTTCGCGTCGTTGAACCACTTTACTTTGCCGGTCGTACGCATTCCTCACTCCGGGAAGAAAACTTGTCGAGGGAGCGGAACGCGCCGAGCCCTGACAGTAGTGATACGGCGCGGGACCGCTCAGACCCCCCACGCTAGGTCTCGCTCTCACCGAGGCTAGCGGTAGAGCGGCAGCATAATAAGACAGGCGCACCGGCTGAACAATATGGCCCAGTCTGGCCGGAGCGGGTTTTCGCAAAGATTTGAAAGGACTTAGGTCAGGTTACTGACCCAAAACCTTCACCCCTTTGACGAAGTAGTCGGTCTCTCCGAAACACGATGTCGGGAGCCCCTTATGCTGCGTGTAGGACACGGCCACCCGTTGTCCCTGAGCCTTGCTGACCAGCGCTGCAATGCTGTCGTCGCGAACGGTGAACTGGAACGTGCCAGCGAGTTGCCCGGGCAAGTTGACCATGGCGACCTCGCCCTCGTACGTCTTACACAACCATCCCTTCCTGGAAAACTTATTGAGGTAGCCTACCCGCTCACCCGATGAGTAGGAGTATCCAAGAGCGATGGCCGTCCAAACTGTGATCCCGACAGCCGGGGTCAAAATGATGGCAGCAATCAGCAGCTTCCCCCAATGGCGGCGCTTGAAGCTCTTCTTGGGCGGCTCGGAACTTAGGGCTGCGACGTCGTCGGTATTGTATCCGCGTTCCGGGTAGTGGTCGTCCTGAGTCATAGGAGCTGGCCCTTCAGGCCGGGTAGTTTTCGGCAAACTATGCGACGGGAGACGGCGTGGCGTTCGGAGATCGCAGGCATACGGTAACAGCGTCGGTTGGCGGCGTGCAAATAGGGTCTAAGTACCCTGTGGTCGTGCAGTCGATGACGAACACGGACACCGCCAATGCAGCAGCGACCGCTGATCAGGTTGCCGAGCTGGCGAGCGCCGGGTCTCAGCTCGTGCGCGTTACCGTCAATAACGAGGCGGCTGCGGCTGCAGTTCCGGAAATCGCTCGGCGTCTCGACGACCGCGGCGTCAGCGTGCCGATCGTTGGCGACTTTCACTACAACGGGCATTTGCTGCTCACGAAGTTCCCGGAGTGTGCACGCGATCTGGCAAAATACCGGATCAATCCCGGGAACGTGGGCAGCAAGCGTCGCGATGAGAACTTCCGCTCGATTGTGAGCGTCGCACTCGAGTACGACAAGCCGGTGCGCATTGGCGTGAATTGGGGGTCACTGGACCAGGACCTCCTCACGAGCATGATGGATGAGAATGCCGCGCGGTCCGAGCCTAACGATGCGAAGGACGTCTATATCGAAGCGATGATCGAGAGCGCGCTCCGCTCGGCAGCGCTCGCGGAGGAGGTCGGACTTGGGCACGATCGCATTCTGATCTCCGCGAAGGTGTCGACGGTGCAGGATCTGGTGGTCGTGTATCGCCGCCTGGCGGCTCGGTGCGATTATCCGCTTCACCTCGGCCTCACGGAGGCTGGATTGGGCATGAAGGGGATCGTCGCGAGTACGGCCGCGCTGTCGATCCTGCTCGCCGAAGGGATTGGTGACACCATCCGCGTCTCGCTGACGCCGAAGCCTAACGGGGACCGGACCGAAGAGGTCCATGTCGCACAGCAGATCCTCCAGTCACTCGGCCTTCGCAGCTTCACGCCGCAGGTTACAGCGTGCCCGGGCTGCGGTCGAACGACTTCGACGTTCTTTCAGAAGATGGCGGAGGATATCCAGACCTACCTGCGCGATCAGATGCCCGCGTGGCGCGAACGCCATCCTGGCGTCGAGGACATGCGCGTCGCCGTCATGGGGTGCGTCGTCAACGGCCCGGGCGAGTCGAAGCACGCGAATATCGGAATCTCGCTCCCCGGAACCTTCGAGGAGCCGAAGGCGCCTGTATACGTCGACGGCAAGTTGATGACGACGCTGCGAGGGGAGGGCATCGTGCCGGAGTTTCTCGAGATTCTCGAGGCCTACGTCTCGCGCCGCTATCCGGCTCGCGAGCCGGCGACGGTACTCTAGACGCTCGCGTCCACCTGGTTGTTACGCTCCCAGAGCTCTAGCGCGCGCGCCACGGTGTCGAGCTCACGCATGATCGGGGCGTCGAATCCGATCTCTCGCAGTCGCTCGTACACGCGACGGTACCAGCGGACCGTGCCTTCCCGGCCGACATGGAATCGGCCCCAGACCGTCTCGGGATAATCGGTTCGCTTGAGATCGGCGAGGATCGTGCTCGCGTTATGCACCTTGTCGGCCGCACAGACCCATCGCGCGCGGTCATTGGCCTGTGCAAGCCGCGCGAGATAGTCATCCTTGCGCTCGTCCGAAGAGAGCTCGATCCCATCGTCGTCGAGTTTCCGGTTCGTCACCGCGAGCACCGTCGCAAGCACGTCGTGCCCAAACTTGTCGGCGACCCGACTCTCGAGCATCTCGCGAGTGTAGCCGTCGCGCACACAATCCTCGATGACATCGTGGAGGATGCCGGCGACGATCGTCTCCTCATCCTGGCCGTAGCGGGTGAGAATGATCGCGACGTTCGCAGGATGGGTGAGGTAGGGAAGGCGGGTCCCCTTCCGCACCTGCTGATCGTGGTGCTTGGCCGCGAACGCGAGCGCGTGATTGATGCGATCCGAGTAGCCGGTGCTCATGACGGCGGCGCAATGGCGAGAGAACGACGTCGAACGCGCGGACCGATAACATAGCGCGCGCACGGAGCGTTGGGCAGACAGAATCCTGCTACACCAGCCGCACGAGAATCGACGCGAACGTGAGGTCGAGCACCAACAGCCCGAGTCCCTGTACGACGACGCCGAGGCCGCCACCGAACGCGCGTACGTTTCGTGTGAATCGCCACGCCATCAACACCGCCGTTACACCTGCGGCAATGATACCGACGTCGAGACCGATCGCGAACCACGTCAAGCGGTCGAGTCGCGTGGCGCCCGAAACATCGCGCATCGACAACGCCGACCATCTCGCCACCGCGATGATGAGCTCGACCGAGCCCCATGCAAGCGTCTGTATCGCAAACCACAGGGCAATCGGTGCGCTCATTCGACGTCCAGCGATGATCGCGACGAGCGTCGTACCGAGCACGGCGCTCATGACAGCCCAGATGACGATGCGGATAAGGTGACTTCGCTCCGCCGCGAGGAGCGTATCTGACCACATAGCGCTAGCGATCCGCCTCGGCGAGCTTCGCCTCGGTCACCTGGCGTTCGCCGGCGAACCAACTCTCGAAGATCCACGGTGGGTCGAGATTCGGTGCGTCGGCCGCCCAGAGAACGATGCCAATGACCCGCGCCCCATTGTCGCGAAGTGCCGCGACCCCCGTTCGAAGAGTGGCCACGAGTGAATGAGCGAGATGCGCGCACACCAGGACCGCTGGTACGACACGAACATCATTCGCCTGTTCGAAGGGCGAGACGACGACCGTCAACTCGTAATGACGAGCCGAGCGAACGATGGCAGCACGTAATGCCTCGGCCTCGCGATTCGATATCGGACCGCGGTGGTCGGCTCCGCTTGGCACCACCTCTACCCATCGGTCGCGCCCGATCTGCGTTTGAATCGCCGCTGCCGAGAGATCGATCGAGCCTGCCAGGACTCCGGCCACACCTGACGACGGCGGGAGGCGAAGAACGGACGTCACGGGTTGGTGTTCGAGGTCAGCATCGACAAGGAGCGTACTCCGCATCTCGTTCGCCGACACCGCGGCAATGTTCGCGGCGATCGTCGCCGTAACGGCTGGGACATCTCCGGCGACGGTGACGATCGCGCGCGTTGGTCCGGATACGCTCGCGTGCGAAGCGAGGAGGCGATACGCATCGGACGTCGGGTCGATCAGCGGGGGAAGCCGAAGATCGGCTTTACGTCGTGCACGTTCGGGCGGAATCTCACGTGGACGAACGACGGCGAGAACCCGCTCTCCAGTCACGCGCTCCGCTTCCTGTAGGTCCGAGACTCGAGGTCTGCTGACCTCGATCATCAGCGCGATTGCAAACCCGATTGTGAGACCGACAACCAATGACGCGCCAAGAATCGCGATCGGTGGCGCGATTACGTTCGCCTGCGCTCGAGCCTCTCTCAGTTGTCGCTCAGTGACAACGTTCGCGCGCCTCGCCGCATCGAGCGCGCCACGCGCCGAGTCACGTTGCGCTTGCAGCGAGTCGCGGCGTTGCAGAGGCCCTAAAGTATCGACGGTGACGACGACCGGTGCGCTGACCGCCGGAGGTCTGAGAAACGCTAGCGAGTCGCGTATCGTGGTCTGTCGAGCTTCCGCAATCGCCTGGATCGATCGACCGATCGCCGTCGCTCGGGCCGTAAGCGCGACGAAGATGGGATCGACACCGCCGCCTGCGCCGAACTCCTCGCGTTCACGTTCGACGTCATCGAGCGAATCGAGCATCGCCCGGACGCGCGGGTCGTTGACCAGCGATCGGCTTTCTCCAAGAGCGCGGTAGGACTGTGGAAGGGGAGAGTTCTCGACGCGCTCGAGCAATCGTGTGAGCTCGCTTGCCGCGCTTGCGAGGGAATCACGCCTGACGCGTGCTGCTGCGGGGAACGTGTCAGCCGGAGGAGCATATGTCGGCCGCGAGGCTAGCGTCCGACCCGCAGCAAGCAGCGATTCGGCGGCGGCGAATTTTCGCGTCGCCGTGTCGATTGCGAGCAGCAGCGTGGTGGTATCGCGCCAGTGTGTGGAGAGCGGTGCGATTTGCTGGGACGCGCGGCGCGCGCTCCTCGGCGTGAGCACCAACAGCATCAGCACCACAGTGAATACCGTGCCGGAAATCGCAGCCAGCCGAAGTGGGCGCCGGAGTGTGTTTCGCGCTCGCGCCGCCACCCACGCCGCACGCATTTCGGCGCGACGGCGTCGCGTATAACGAGGAACTGCTCCAGTGATCGTGTCGACCATTCGCCGGCGATAATCGAAGCAGCGAGTCCGCTGCGCAAGCGTATATGCGCTCGGTTGACGAGCCGCAGCCGTCCGGCGCTACAGGCAAGTGTCGGGAAAAAAACAACGCGGAGGCGCAGTAGCGCCTCCGCGTGATTCACTTCATTGCGTCGACCGGCGCGGGAACTGCGCCGATCGTCGACTTACTGAACCGTGATCGTTCCCTTCATCCCCATCGCGAGGTGGGGCGTGCAGTGGAACGGATACGTACCAGGCTTGATGTTGGCGAACGAAATCGTATACGTCTGGTTCGGGTTCACCTCGAGCGGGCTCGAGAGCTCGCCCTGCTGGTCCGGCATGTTCGCCGAAAGCTGCGGCTTGACGTCCGCCGGAATCGTCGCCGGATCGAACGCGACGTTGTGCGGGCCGCCGGAAACCATGACGAACTTGATACCGTCGCCAGCCTTGATCTTGATGTCCGCCGGCTCGAACCGATAACCCTTGTCGTCACCAACCATTTTCACTTCGACCGTCTGACCCGTGATCGGCGCCGCGGTACCAGCTGGAGCGGCAGTCGCCGGCGCAGCAGTCGCTGCTGAATCCGGCGCGGGAGCCGGCGCGGCAGTCGCCGTAGAATCCGCCGCCTTCTCGCCACCGCCACCACATGCACCAAGCGCAATCGCACTGCTCACGACCACAAATCCGAGAAACCGCATTTTGCTGAGGCCTCCAGTGCCGTACCAAATAGCTGCGTGTGAATGAAGCCGAGACCTCGAATGCGTGGTCTCAGAGCATTGTGAATTTATTCACATGCCTCCGGGAACGCAAATAGCCGCGGCCTTCGAAATCGTCGAGATTTCCGGTTGCAGCCTCCATACCGCCGGCGCATTGACGCCCCGTTCATCGGCCGATTACGTTGCGAGCCATGCGTCCGTCCAGCGTTTATCATCACCATGCCCACACGAGCCACGTCCTTCGGGTCGGGGCCGTTTGCGTGTGAGCGGATGAGCGACTGACACATTCGCGCCAGACACCGAACGCCGCGGCCCGTCTCCAGACGGGCCGTTTTGTTTTTTCTGGAATCGACGATTCCATCACAACCACATTGCCAATGCTGAGAATTGCGCTACCGAATAAGGGGCGCCTCGCCGAAGAGACACGTGAACTGTTCGAGGACGCTGGCCTGCCTATCCGCGCGCGCGGCGACCGCGCGCTCACGGCATCGCTGGGTGGCGAGTTCGAGGCGATATTCGTGCGGGCCCAGGACATTCCCGAGTTCGTTGCGGATGGCGCCGCCGATGCCGGGATTACCGGGTGGGATCTTGTCTGCGAGTCGGAACGAGATCTCGACGTCCGTCTGGACCTGGGCTTCGGCGCCTGCCGGCTGGTCGTCGCGGCGCGCGAGGAAAGCGGTATCCAACACCTCGATCAGATCGTTGCCGAGCGGGTGGCAACAGTGTTTCCGCGGGTGACACGTAGTTTCTTCGAGCGCCGTAGCTGTCGCGTAGAGGTCGTCCCCGTATCGGGTGCCGCCGAAATTGCTCCGCACCTGGGAATAGCCGACATCGTGGTGGACCTGACGTCAACGGGCTCCACGCTCAAGATGAACGGTCTCCGCGAGGTCGCGACCGTGCTCGAGTCAACGGCGCGTCTCGTCACGCGGGTGGCCAATGGCGATCGCCTTGACCCGGGGAAGCGCCGCGCTCTCGACGACCTGGCGGACGCGCTCGCGAGTGTGTTGCGAGCGAGAGGACAGCGATACGTCATGGCCAACGTCCCACGCGCGGCGCTCGACCGGGTGAAAGAGGTTCTCCCCGGCCTGAACGGGCCGACTGTCATCGACATCTTGGATGGCGGCCAGCACGTTGCCGTGCACGCGGTCGTCCCGGAGACTGCCATCTTCCGCACGATTGCCAGGCTCAAGGCGTTAGGCGGGGCGGGAATACTCGTGACCCGGATCGAGAGGCTCATGCCATGAAAGCGGGACGCATGCGGTTCCGCGGTCCGGTGCACGCGCTGAGCGATGCCGACCGCGCGCAGTTGCTGGATCGTTCGCCCGCCACTGACGACATGGTGCGCACCACGAGTGAGGCGATCATCGACGTCGTTCGACGCGAGGGCGATGCTGCGCTGATCTCCCTTGCGAGGGAGTACGACAAGGTTCGGCTCAAGTCGCTCGAGGTGCCGCGCGACGTGTGGCGTGACGCGCTTCGATCGCTCGATCCCTCGCTGCGTGCGGCAATGGAGCGGGCTGCCGCGAACATCCGAGCCGTCCACGCCGCCGCAGTGCCACAGCGCGTCGAGATAGCTCCCGAGCCCGGCGTTATCATCGGCCGGCGCCCTGATCCACTGCATCGCGTCGGCGTGTACGCACCGGGTGGGCGCGCCGCGTATCCCAGTAGCGTCCTCATGGGGGTGATCCCGGCGCGCGTCGCAGGAGTCGCTGAGGTCATGATCTGCGCGCCGCCGACATCGAAGGGTCAGCCAGAGCCCGCAACGCTCGCGGCAGCTGAGCTGTCCGGTGCCGATCGAGTGTTCGCAGTGGGCGGCGCAGGCGCAATTGCCGCCATGGCGTACGGCACCGCAAGCATTCCTCGCGTCGACCGCATCGTCGGTCCGGGAAACGCGTACGTGGCACAGGCCAAGCTCCTGGTGTCGAACGTCGTCGGCATCGACGCTCCTGCCGGCCCGAGCGAGTTACTGATCGTCGCCGACGACTCGGCCGACCCGACGCACCTCGCCGCCGAGATGCTGGCTCAGGCCGAGCATGATCCGGAGGCAGTTGTCGCTCTCGTCGCCACGGATGAGACGTTAGGCAGCAAAGTCCTCGACGCGATCGAGAAGCTCCTGCCCGTTCAGGGCCGTCGCACGATCATCGAGCGCGCGTTTGCCGAACGCGGCGCGATACTCACGGTGCCATCGCTTCGCGACGCGCTTACGTTTGCGAACCTTTTCGCGCCGGAGCATCTGCTGCTCGCGACACGCGACGCCGACACGCTCCTTGGCGACGTCCGCTCGACGGGCACCGTGTTCGTCGGCGAAACGAGCTCGGTGACGTTCGGCGACTACATCACCGGTGCGAACCACGTGCTCCCTACAGGCGGGCTGGCACGCTCGTACTCCGGCCTGAGCACGGCGGACTTCGTCCGTTGGACGACGTACCAGCGTGTCGACCGCGACGCCGCGGCGCGGCTCGCCCAGGACGTTGCGGTGTTCGCCGAGGCAGAGCATCTGCCGGCGCACGCAGCCGCCGCCCGGGCCTGGAGGCGGTCCGCATGACGTCGACCCCATCACCGTCTCCGAGCGAGTCGCTTCGGCTCGGGCGCGCAACGATTCGCGATGTCGTGCCGTACCCCACGGAGCGGTCGCCGTGTGCGGCCGACCTGAGTGACAATACCAATCTGTTCGGCGCCCCCCCTGCAGCGCTTCGGGAGCTCACGACGGCTGGGCGGGACGAGATCACCCGTTACCCCGGCCTCCACGCGCGGCGTCTCCGGGAGGCCTTGGCAGACTACGCCGGCGTCCGTTTGGATCAGGTCGTGAGTGGTTGTGGGTCCGACGACGTGATCGACTCGGCGGTACGCGCTTTCGCGGAACCGGGCGAGCGTCTCGCCTACTCCGACCCGACGTTCAGCATGATCCCGGTGTTCGCGAAGGTGAACGGCCTCGTGCCCACACCAATCCCGTTCGCATCCTCTGGCGACATCGATGCCGACGCGTTGCTCGCGTCCGAGGCGCGCATCATCTACATCTGTTCGCCTAACAACCCGACGGGTAGTCTGGCGAGCCGTCGGTCCGTTGATCGCGTCATCGAGAGGGCACCCGGAATTGTCATTATCGACGAGGCGTACGGCGAGTTCACCGACGGTGGCCGGGTGAGCGAAGCGCCGAACCTTGACCGCGTGCTGGTCACGCGCACGCTGTCGAAGGCGTTCGGAATGGCGGGCTTTCGCATCGGCTATGGGACCGCAGCCGCGTCGCTCGTTCACGAGATCGAGAAAGTCCGGGGGCCGTACAAGGAGAACACTCCTGCCGAACGCGCCGCGGCGTGTGCCCTTCGCGAGGACATCGCATGGATGCGTGAGCTGGCTGCAAAAGCAGTCGAGAACCGTGAGCGTTTCGCGCGTGCGCTCCGGGCGCATGGGCTCGTCCCGCTTTCGTCAGCGGCCAATTTTCTCCTGGTACCGATCGCGCACGCCGCTGTCGTCGCACAGCGAATGCGCGAGCGTGGGATTGCGGTTCGGCCGTATCCCGGTTTGCCGGGGATCGGTGATGCGCTTCGCATCACCATCGGGCCCTGGGCCCTCATGGAGCTCGCGCTGGACGCGCTGCTCGCAGCGCGTGTGGCTGCCGTGACGACCGAGCGTGCAGGATGAAGGTCACCATCTTCGATTACGGCGCTGGCAATATCCACTCGCTCGCGAAAGCGATCGCGGCGTTCGGGGCAACAGTCGAAGTCGAACCCGACCCCGCGCTGGCGCTGGAGACCGACGTGCTGGTACTGCCGGGCGTCGGTGCGTTCGGGCTGGCCGCAGAGCGTTTGGCGCCCGGCCGCCTCGACATGCAGGCGGCGCTGCGTGGCGGGCTTCCGTGCCTCGGCATCTGTCTCGGGATGCAGCTGTTGTTCGGCGCGAGCGAGGAGAGCATGCCTAACGCTCGAGGTCTCGAGATCTTTTCTGGGGAGGTTACTCGACTTCGCGCGCAACGCGTCCCGCAGATCGGGTGGAATGCCGTCGACGCCGCGGACGATGAACTGTTCGTGCGCGCACCCCTGTCCTACGCGTACTACGCCAACAGCTACGTGTGCCGACCGGTCGATGACTCGGTCGTGCGCGCATGGAGCACGCACGAGGATGACCGATTCGCGGCTGTCGTGCGCGCGGGTCGTACGGTCGGCGTGCAGTTCCATCCGGAAAAGAGTTCTGGCCCTGGCCTGCGCTTTCTGCACGCCTTCCTCGATGACGTGACGTCATGATCGCAATACCTGCGGTGGACCTGCGCGAGGGTGCGTGCGTTCAGCTCGTCGGCGGGGACTATGCCGACGAACGTGTTCGTCTTGCAGACCCGGTTTCAGTTGCCCGCGAGTGGGCGCGTTATGGATTCCGCCGACTCCACGTGGTCGACCTCGACGCAGCGACAGGCCGCGGGTCGAATCGCGACGTCGTGCATGAGATCCTCCGGGAAATTCCAGTCGACATACAGGTTGGCGGCGGCGTTCGCAGCACGACCGCAGTCGAAGAGCTGGTTGCTGCCGGAGCACGGACAGTTGTTCTCGGGACCCGGGCATTCGAGGACACCGACTGGCTCGGGCGTGTGGCGAATGCGTACCCCAACGAGATCCTCGTTGCAGCTGACGTGCGGGATCGGCGCGTCGTGACGCACGGGTGGACGCGGACGCTGCCGCGGGAGATCGTCGACGTGACGGAAGAGTTGAGCGCGCTGCCACTGGCAGGATTGCTCGTCACAGCTGTTCATCGTGAAGGCCGGATGCAGGGTACCGATCTATTTCTCATGGAGGACGTGGTCGAAGCAGCGAATTTCCCCGTGTACGCGTCGGGCGGCATCGCAACCGTCGCGGATCTCCGCGCCCTCGCCGACCGCGGAGTCGCAGCAGCGGTCGTGGGCATGGCGCTCTACACGGGCGCTATCGATCCTTGGCACGCAGCCGAGGAGTTTGCGGAATGAGCATCGTAGAGCGACAGACAGCCGAGACGCGCATTCGCCTCGAGATCACGAAGGGCGACGGGCGCTCGACGGTCGAGACCGGCCATCGCTTCCTCGATCACATGATGGTGACGCTCGCGAAATATTCCCACCTCGATCTCTCGCTCCATGCGTCCGGCGATCTGAAGCATCACCTCATCGAGGACGTCGGAATTGCATTCGGCGCCGCCATTGCGGACCACACGCCCGCGACGTGCGCACGCTACGGGCAGCGTACGATCCCCATGGACGACGCGCTGGTGGATGTCGCTCTCGATCTCGGAGGTCGGCCCTACTACCGCGGCCCGATTCCGAGCTCGCTGTACGATCACTGGTTTCGGTCCTTCGCAGATCATGCGCACGCCACGATTCATGTGCGCGTGCTCCGCGGTGTCGATCGACATCACATCGTCGAAGCTGCATTCAAGGCGCTCGGCCTTGCACTGCACGACGCGCTCATCGACTCGGGTACGGTCTTCAGCACGAAGGGAAGCGTTCAATGGTGACGCGCCGACTCGTCGTCTGTCTCGACGTGAAGGGCGATCGCGTCGTCAAAGGCGTCCAGTTCGAGTCTTTACGCGACGTCGGCGATCCGCTGGTCCTCGCCCAACGCTACGAGGCGGATGGCGCGGATGAGATTGTGTATCTGGACATCTCGGCGAGCGCGGAAGAACGCTCGACTCTTCTCGACCTCGCGAAACGGACGGCCGAACGTCTATTCATTCCTCTGACGATTGGCGGGGGGATTCGCTCGGCCAGCGATGTCGCGCAGGCATTGCGCGCCGGAGCCGACAAGGTCGGTGTGAACACCGCAGCGGTGGAGACACCGGAAATCCTGACGGAGTGCGCCGTTCGATTCGGCTCGCAGTGCATCGTCGCGAGCATCGATGCCAAGCGCCAAGGTGAGGCCTGGCTCGTGTACACGCGCGGCGGCCGGACGCCGACATCCCTCGACGCGGTGACATGGGCGCGCGAATGCGTGCGACGCGGCGCGGGTGAGCTTCTCATCACGAGCATTGACCGCGATGGTGCGCGCACTGGTTACGACCTCGAACTCACTGCAGCGATTGCGGACGCTGTCGATGTTCCCGTCGTCGCGAGCGGTGGTGCAGGCTCGGCGAGCGACGTTTGCGACGCGCTCGTCCGAGGCCGTGCGGATGCGGCCTTGGTCGCTGGCATCCTGCACGATGGAGTGACAACAGTGCAGCACATCAAGCGAGAGATGGGCCGGCACGGCATACCGGTGCGCGCAGCATGAGCACCGTCGGAAACCAGACATTGCTTCAGGCGGTGTCGGAGGTCGCTCGACTGACCGGTAGAGTCGCGCTCGCGCACTTTCGAACACGCCTCAGCGTCGAGACAAAGCGTGACGGGAGCCCGGTGACGATCGCCGATCGCGTCGCCGAGCAAACAGCGCGCGAATGGATCGCCGCGCGGTTCCCGCACGACGCGATTCTCGGCGAGGAATTTGGCGCCGAAGGTGACGATGGAGCGCAACGCTGGTTCATTGACCCAATCGATGGGACGAAAACCTTCGTGCGTGGCGTTCCGCTCTGGGGCACGCTGATTGGCGTCGTCAGCGGGGATACCGTGCGCGCTGGGGCGCTCTACTGCCCGGCGGTCGACGAGATCGTTGTCGCTGCTGTCGGCGAGGGCTGCTGGTGGAACGACGCACGCTGTCGAGTTTCGGAACACACCGAGGTCGCCGGCTCGACGCTGCTCACGACGGATATCCGGTTCGTTGGATACCCCGACAGGGCAGCACGGTGGTCGGCACTCGCGAATGAAGCAGCGGTCGCGCGGACATGGGGCGATTGCTACGGCTACCTCATGGTCGCGACGGGCCGAGCCGAGTTAATGGTGGATAACCAGATGTCGCCATGGGACTCCGCCGCCCTCATCCCAGTCGTACGCGAGGCCGGTGGCGAGTTCAGTGATTGGTATGGTCGCATCACACCATTTGGAAGCGGTGCGATGGCCAGCAACGGCGCCATGGCTGCCCGACTGCGCGCGAGGCTCGGTGTCCCCTGGCCGCCGTCGAATGACCCGAACGGCGTCGGCGAACGTCGAGCAGACCTGACGTGACAACCTTCGATCTCCGAACACTCGATTTCGAGAAGGGAGGGGGACTCGTCTCCGTCGTCGTGCAGGACGCGACATCGGGAGCCGTGCTCATGACCGCGTTCGCCGACCGCGAAGCACTCGAGAAAACCATCGAGACCGGGGAAATGCATTTTCGGTCTCGCTCGCGCGGCCTCTGGCACAAAGGCGCAACAAGCGGCAACACCCAGCGCGTCGTCTCGCTGGAAGCTGATTGCGACGGTGACGCCGTGCTCGCACGCGTGATCCCCGCCGGCCCCGCTTGTCACACCGGCACGGTGTCGTGCTTCCAGACGACAGCGCTTCGTGGCGACGCCATTACGGCCCTCGACGCGACGATCGCGGCACGCCTAACGCCGACGGTACCATCGCCGACGGGTGACGAGCGGCCTAGCTACACGCGTCGCCTGGGCACCGACCGTAACCTTCGGCTCAAGAAGCTCGGTGAAGAATGTGCTGAGCTCGTAGTGGCCTGCGCGGATGATGATCGCGCACGGGCGATCGAGGAGGCGGCCGATGTGGTGTACCACATGCTCGTGGCTCTGCGCTCGGTCGGGGCGTCGCTCGACGACGTGCGCCGGGTGCTCAGCTCACGCCGTCGCGACTGAAGCCTGAACCTGGCCGAGTCAGAACCCTTTCAGCGCCCGAGGCGAAAGACGGAGTGAGTCGCCGACGTAGGCGAATCGCACATCCCTCATGTATTGTCGCGCCACACGTTGGACATCTTCAGGGCTCACTTGGCGCAGCTCGTCCACGAACAGGTCGGCGATTCGAAAGTCACCGCGGTACAGTTGCGCGCGTGCTAGGAAGTTCGCCTGCTCCGCGTTCGTTTCGTTGTTCAGAAAGTATTCCGTGATGAACTGCTGCACGAGACGCTCGAGTGCCTCGCGGTCGATCGTACCTTGTTGCAGCGCCGTGATCTGTTGTCGCATGAGCGCCAGCGTCGTGTCGGGCGAAACCGTGGTGACGTACAGGCCTCCTGATGCGATCGCGCGCTCGACGAACGGGGCATCAACGGCGTACGTGAGGTTCCTGCGCGAACGGATCTCGGCGAATAGTTGGCCCGAAAGCACCGCGGCCGCGACTCGCAGCGCCTGATAGTCCTTACTCCCGGCTGGCGGGCCGAGGTAGTAGCCGAGGATGTAGTTCGTCGGGAGCGATCGCGACTCGATCGCAAACCCAGCGCCTCGCACTGGAAGCGTGTCCGGAAGGGTCCAGCGGTAATTTCCGGTTGGGAGCTTCGCTAGTGTCTGTGTGATGGCGTTCTCGACCTGAGACCGGGAAATGTTCCCCACGATGACCACGAGCATCCGTGACTTCACGATTTGTTCGTCGTGATATCGCCGTAGCGCAGCGACCGTCAATCGGACCAGGGAGTGTTCGGTGCCTAACGTACTGCGGGCGTAGGGATGCCCGGAGAACGCGAAGGTGTCGGCGATGAACGAAACGAGAGCGTCGGGGTTGTCGCCTCGTTGTCGCACCGCAGCGAGTAGCTGCTCACGAACGAGCTTGACCTGCCCGGAGTCGAGCGTGGGGTGCATGAGCCGGCTCGCCAGTACCGACCATGTGGAATCGAACCCGTCTCGCGTGGCACGTAGGCCGAACATCGTCCAATCAGTTTCCGGATCGACCACAATGGTGCTTCCGAGTCGCGAGAGCATCGTGCGGACTTTCTCGCCGGCATATTCCCGGGTGCCCCGGTCGGATGCCTCGAGAAGGAGCGGCTCGATCCCCGCGTTGTTGTCGTTGATCTGACGGACGCCACCCAGCAGGTACACGTTCGCGGCCACGACATCGTTCGCGGGAGTCAAACGGTGAATGATCCGTACGCCACCGATTTCGTACGTCGTCGTCAGGCTGTCGTGGAGCGGCGCCTTCGTGCGCGATGTGCCTGGTATCGCACTTCCCGACACCTGAGCTTGCACGACACCGCTGGCCGCCAGGATGGATAGTGTTCCGACAACGAGTCCGCCGCGCCATAGCGCTGTCGCCACGGTGTTTCTCACTGGGCGATGCTCCGTGGCAACAGGTCCGCCGTCGTGAGCGCGATCGACTGCCTTGCATCCGCCGGTATCACCACGCCAGTCACTCGCGGCTTGCCGACGATGTATTTCGCGGCATAGCTCCGGAGGTCCGTGAGGCTCTGCTTCGCCATGTTGTCCACGTATCCCATGTAGTACTCGAGATCGGCAACGCTCCACCAGAAGCCGATCGTCTGGCTGAAGCTGGACGCTCGCTCGCGACCGAATGCGGAGCTCACGGCACGCTGCGCCTTCACCGCTTCGAGCTCCGGCTTCGAGATGTACCCGGGGTCGGTGAACCGCTGAATTTCCGCGTCGAGGGCCGCGAGGGCGCTCTTCAACTTGTCAGGCGTCGTCTGACCGCTGATCGTGATCGGCCCGACGTGATCGAGCGTGTAGTAGTTGACTCCGATCGACTGCCAGAGACCGGTGTCGACGAGCTTCTTCTGCAATGTGGAGTTGGGCTGATTCAGCACATCGGAGAACACGTCGGCGGCATAGGTGGCGTTCGGATCTCTGCGCACGCTCGGCCCTTGCCATTGGAGCTGTACCGTTACGGCACCCACCGGCTGCTCGATTATCAATGCCTCGCTCTTCTGCAGCGGCGGGATCGAGGGAATTGGGTCGGTGGCGAATGGGTCTGCTCCCTGAGCCCAGTCTCCGTACGTCTTCTCGGCGAGTCCGAACACGCTGTCCGGCGACACGTCGCCGGTTACGATCAGCACGGAATTGTTAGGCACGTAGTACTTGCGCTGGATCTCGCGCATTTTGGCCGGCGTGACAGTCAGGATGACATTGCGATCGCCGATCACGTTCTTCCGACTCCATTGGCCGGGATACAATAGCTTGCCCATCGCCTCCTGCAGGCGAAAGAACGGATTCGACTCGTTGCGGTCGTATTCGCCGATCACGACCTGACGCTCGCGGTCGATCTCTTCTTTCAGAAAGAGGGGGCCTCGCAGGGCATCAGCGAGTGCCTGTATCCCGCCCGCAAGGCTATCGGCAGGGAGCGTCATGTAATACGCGACCCGCTCTTCGTCCGTACGGCCGTTGAACACGGCTCCAAGTTCAGCCGCTCGGTCAATGAACTGGTCGGGTTCGGGCAGATGCTCGTTTGCCTTGAAGAACATGTGCTCGTACATGTGCGCGAGCCCGGCATATTCAGGCGTCTGCGTGAACGAGCCATTCTTCACATCGATCTCCACGGTCGCGAGCGGGACGCCGTGGTTCTCGACGACAATAACTTCGAGACCATTCGAGAGGACTCGCCGCTTGATGACCTTGTCCAGCTCGGCTCGTTGCCCGTAGGCCGGCGTGGAAGTCAGTGCCACAGCGGCGAGCATCACCGCGTGGAGCCACGTGACCCTCGGTCTGGTCGATGGTTTGCTGCGCGGGATTGGCCTATCCTCTATCGTGCCGGCGCAGTCGCGGAACCGCGCGATTGATGGGTTCAGCATGGGTGGCGGCTCGAGCGTGCCAGGATTTCTTTCCACATCTATGCCTCTCACTAATTTGGCCGACCCGATGATGGAACTCGGCAACCGGCTCGACGCCGCGCGACTCAAGCGGAATGAGCCACTCGCGTCATACACGACGTTTCGCATTGGAGGTCCGGCGGACCTGTTCTACGATGCCATATCCGCAGACGATCTAGCAAACGCTGTCGTTGCCGCACGTCGAAGTGGTATGCCCTACTTCGTCCTCGGGCTCGGAGCAAACATCCTCGTCGGCGACCGAGGATTTCGAGGCCTCGTCATACGAAATGCCGCTCGCCACATGCGCTTCGCCGAGGACGGGCGTGTGT
This sequence comes from Gemmatimonadaceae bacterium, assembly GCA_036509075.1. Lineage (GTDB taxonomy): Bacteria > Gemmatimonadota > Gemmatimonadetes > Gemmatimonadales > Gemmatimonadaceae > JAJKIV01. The sequence goes on along the minus strand of DATCGG010000261.1, from coordinate 10,022 downwards.
GGTGCGAGAGTGGCGTGATCGTGCGCGACCTGATCGCGGAGTCTGTGCGACGTGGCTGGTCCGGACTGGAACACTACGTCGGTATTCCGAGCACCGTTGGCGGTGCGGTCTGGCAGAATCTCCATTTCCTCTCCCCGGCGCCGGACCGCGATCGAACCATGTTCATCGAGGAAGTGTTCGAGTCGGCCGACCTGCTCGACGAGCAGGGTGCCCGGCACTCCGTCGGTCGTGAGTACATGCGATTCGGCTATGACACCAGCGTTCTTCACGAGGGCCACGAAGTCGCGCTGTCAGTCACGTTTCGTCTCTCGCCGGGCGAGGTAGGGACGATGCATCGAATCATGCAGGAGAACCTGAGTTGGCGTGGTGCGCGTCACCCATGGCTCGACATTCATCCCAGTGCTGGCTCGATATTCAAGAAAATCGAAGGTGTCGGTGCAGGACGATTGATCGATCAGTGCGGGCTCAAGGGCTTCCGCATTGGAGACGCTCAGATTTCGCACATTCACGCCAACATCATGGTGAACCTGGGTCATGCGACCGCTGCCGATGTCCGCGCGCTGATCGCCCACGCACAGCACTGTGTTCAGGAGCGCTTCGGTCAGCACCTCGAGCCGGAGATAGGGCTCATCGGGGAGTTCTGATCCGGCGCCACTTAAAGCACCTGCGCGAACCCCACGACGAATCGCCACGGCTCGTGGTGATCCGTCGCGCGTGCGGCCCCGATGCTCACAGCTCCACCTAGGAAACGCAGTCGAAAGTCGATCGACGATTTGAAGCCATCGGTCGGGCGAGAGACCGGGGCGCCGGAAATGCTCCCGGGCGTGCCAAGAACTGAGTCCCCGACTGTCCCCAGTCGGAGAACCGCCGATCGCGCCGCATCGTTGGTTGCGGCAGCCCATCCCCCCTGTGCGCCGAACGAAAGTGTCGGCCCGACACTGGGCAATACGAATCGTCCGAGCCGTAACGGCGCCCGCCAAAGGGGGAGCGGATACATAACGAGTCCGCGAATCACGGCGGCTTGGTTGCCGGCAAATTCCTTGTAACCGTACCCTGGCAAATTCTGGTTCTCCCCAAGCTCGAACAGCTGTTGCGGCGGGATCGAGTCGCCGACGACCACCCCGGCGTCCGCCCGTGCCGCGTAGATCAACGGCCCGAGCATTCGTCGCGCGATGAGCCGCAGCTCGACCCTCCGCCAGGCGAGATCGCCAGTTGCCGCGTCGGCCTGGAGTAGAGCCCCAATGCCCGGGCGTACGAACGCCGCGTTTACGTCGGGATGGAACTCCACCTTCATACTGGCAATGCTATACCTGCCGTCGTCGACACCGCGATTGAAGCGGAACCCGGAATCGCCTGGGGTAAACGCCCCATGCTCGCGCTGTGCCGCCACGTACCGATCGGAACCGATCCCGGCCTCCACGCGAACGCGAACGTCCCGCCGCCGGTTCAGATACTTCGTTAGGCCAACCATGGCGCTCCTTCGGTCGACATAGTCGTAATCGTCCACCGAAAAAAGGGCACCCAGTGTCGATCCACTGTCGAATGGTTCGCGAAAGTCGTTCGTGACGTCGAGCGATCGACCCGCTCGTACGTATGGCCACCAGGAGCCCGTCTGTCGTTCCAGCGATACGCGCCCCCGAACGGTCTGCTCGGCCCATGCCCATCCGACATTGCCGCGCGCTATGACCCCGGGCAACCTATCACGAAGCTTCACTTCGCCAGCGACGCCGGTGTACGCACCTTCGATCCGATTGTAGTGAAAAAGATCGGTCGGTTCCTGAAACCGCAGCCGCACGATAGGAGATCCCGTCGGTCGCCACGGATCTGGCGCGATGTCGAGGAAGTCATCCGCGCGGTCGCTCCCGGTCGATTCTCCGATGTCGCGTCTCCAGTCGGCAAAGCGATCGATGCTATCCCGTGGCGCGAACGTTAGGCGGTGCTTCGTGACCCGCAGCGAGTCGCCGGTGTCGACGGATCGTGCTTCGTGTGAGACGAGCGAGTCGGCGTCTGTGCGTCCCCCGGGAACCGAATCGCTGGACGTCGCGACCGCCGAACCCAGCCCGTCCACCGTCATGTTCCGGAATCGGGAGATGACGCGGAAGACTGCTCGCTGATCGCCAAGGAGCGCGATCGCGGCCTGTGCCTCGATCCGCTGATACGTAGGAAGCCAGTAGCGCCCCTCGAACTCTCCGTTCTCGAGCTCCAGATACGCGATCGCCTCCACCTGCGAGGCGACCAATCGGGATAGTCCGCTGGACTTGGATCCGATGGTTGCGAAGTACCCGCGCATGCGCACGATCTGCGCGCGCTGTTCGTCCAGCTCGATGTCTCCACGGAAGACGGTCGTCTCACGCGTTAGGCGGTCGCCGTATGGCTCGACATGTACGCGAACGATCGGAATCTCCCGACTGCCGGGTTTGACCGTCACGACCGTGTCGCCGCCGGAAAATCGATACAGCCGCTCGCGATCCTCGGCGAACGGATGCACGGCGACGACTGCGTTGGCGCGCCGCCGCTGACCGCGAGTCTTTCGCCGCGTCGAGTCCTGTTGGCCGAACAACAACGCCATTCGGTTCCCATACAGGATGGGAACCACCCACGCTTGCCGGAATAGGCCGACCGCGGATATGGTCACGCCAACCGATTGCGATCGGTACCCGACGACCCGCTGCTCGAACCGGCCCGACCGGTCCCAGTGCACGGTCGTTGCCGCCTGCTCGACCGTGAACGTCTGCTCGATGCCGTCCGGCTGGCGAGCGATGAACGCCATCTCGCTCTCGACCCGCGCCTCGTACCCGGCAAGGCCCTCGGGAACGCGCCGATTCGCAACTGATGCCCGTTCGACCAGGTGTCGGACTCGAGTCGTGGAGTAGACCGAATCGACCGGGGGCGGAACAACCCCCTGCATCATGGCGACGAGAAACAACTCGACCATCGAATCTTGCCTACTTCGCCGGCTCCGCCTGGCGGTCCTCTCGCCGCGTCACGATTACCGACGCAAGCACGCCGACGCCGAGGATCACTGCCACGATTCCGAGAAGATAGAAGTTGAAGCTCGGGCCGATGACGTCCTTCAACCACTCGGCAGCGAGCATTTTGAGCCCCACAAGCCCCAATATCGCGGCGAGCGACACTTTGAGGTATCGGAACTTGGCGATCGCGCTCGACAACGCGAAATACAGTGACCGGAGCCCGAGGATCGCGAAAACATTGCTGGTGAAGACAATGAATGGATCCGTCGTGATCGCGAAAATGGCTGGGATCGAGTCGACGGCGAAGATGAGGTCCGTCGTCTCCACGAGTACGAGTGAAACGGCCAGCGGTGTCAGCATCCACCTGCCGGCGTCGCGGACGAGGAAACGCGACTCCCGGTAGTCCTGGCACACGGGAAACACGCGACGCAACAGCCGCATGACCAGCGCCTCGTCGGGGGCGGCCATTTCATCAGATTTCGCCCAGAGCATTTTGAGCGCAGTATAGACGAGGAAGACACCGAAGACGTACAGCACCCAGTGGTACCGAGAAACCAACTGGGCGCCGAGACCGATCATGGTGCCTCGCATTACGAGCGCGCCAAGAATTCCCCAGAAGAGCACTCGGTGTTGGAACTTCGCAGGCACGCGCATGTGTTCGAAGATCATCGCGATCACGAACACGTTGTCGGCGCTGAGAGACACCTCGATGATGTAGCCGGTGAAAAATTTCACCGCCGCGAGCCGACCGTCGTTGACGACACCATCGACACGATCGACATGCTGCCCGAGCCCAAGCCAATGGTTCTGATACGCGAAATACACGAACACGTCGAACAGCGTCGCCAGCGCGAGCACAGCGAAGGTGAATGCCAGCGCTTCCTTCACCGAGACGACGTGAGCCTTGCGGTTCAGCACGCCCAGGTCGAGCGCGAGCACGAGCAGGATGAAGAGAAGAAACCCTCCCCAGACCCACATCACCGAGTCGATCGGTCACCTCCTGTCATCGTTTCCATTGGCACGCCAATTCGCCGCTAGCCACCCGACCGGCCAGCCGCTTTCGTTGAATTCGAGAGCGACTCGGCACGTTCAGTCGCAGTTGTCCAGCGTTCGATCGCGCGTTCCAGTTCGGTTTTCGCGCGATCGAGCTCGCCGCCAAGTCGGGTTGCAGACGCCGCGCCTTCAGGTTTCGTGTAGAGCTGCGGATCCGACAGCGTCTGCGTCAGCTCGGAAATCTTGTCTTCGAGGCGGCCGACGTCCTGTTCCGCAACTTCGACCTCGCGCTGTGCCTTGCGTAGGGCGTCGCGATGATCACGAGAGCCCATGTCTCGTCGCGCGACGGTCTGGCGCTCACGCATGCGGTGGATCGCCGCCTCTTCCTCCGCCTTGACCTGGGCCGCATGTGCGCGTTCGGAGCTGACCACCTCCCATTCGGCAAAACTGCCATCGAACGCCGAGATACGTCGATCGTGAAGGACCCACACACGATTGGCGAGCGCGCGGAGGAGCGCGCGGTCGTGACTGACGATGATCACGCTGCCATCGTAGCGCTCGATGGCATCCTCCAGCGCCTCGATCGACTCGACGTCCAGATGGTTCGTTGGCTCGTCGAGAATGAGCAAGTTCGCGCTCGCCAGCATCATCATCGCGAGCGCCACGCGCGCGCGCTCCCCACCGGACAGGGAATCTGCACGCCGTTGGACTTCGTCGCCGGAAAACCCAAAGCGGCCGAGATGTCCCCGAACCTGCCCGCGCTCCCACGACGGCCGCAGATCCGCTATCACGTCATACAGACTGCGATCAGTCGGCACCTGAGCGAGGTCCTGACGATAGTAGGCAACTCTGATTGAACTACCGACTCGCAGTGTTCCGGCAGCCGGCGTCATTTCGCCGATTAATGTGCGCAGTAGTGTCGACTTCCCAGCCCCGTTAGGTCCGATCAATCCGAGTCGGTCGCCGCGGTTGACCTGACCTGTGAACTGCTCGATGAGCGTGCGGTTCCCAATCTCGATCCGCGCGCCTTCGGCCACTGCCACGAGATCCCCGCCGCGCTCGGCGAAATCGAAGCGAATCGCCATCGTACCGCCACCCGAATCGTCAGGCGGCGGACTCAGACGAGGAAGTCGCTCGAGTCGCTTGCGTCGTCCCTTGGCCTGTTTGCTATTCTGGCCGGCGATGTTCCGCCGAATGTAGTCGCTCTCGCTCGCGATCTGTCGGCGTTGCTTATCGAACGCGCGCTGTTGTGTCAGGCGGCGTTCGACTCGCTGGATCACGAACGATTCGTAGCTGCCGGTATACGCTGCGGTCGTGCCGTTCTCGAGATGAAGCGTGTGGTCAATCACCGCGGCCAGAAACGCACGATCGTGACTGATCAGCAGAACGGTCGCGCTTGTGCCGCGGAGATACCCCTCGAGCCACTCTGTCGTCTCGAGGTCCAGGTGATTCGTCGGTTCGTCGAGCAGGAGCACGTCGGCCGGCGCCACGAGTTGTCGGGCGAGGCCCACCCGTCCGCGTTCGCCTCCGCTCAACGTATCTAGTCGTTTCGATCGCGCATCCGTCGGGTCAAACCCGAGCCCATGGAGAACGGCATCGACACGGGCGGTGACCTCATAGCCACCTTCGCGCTCGAATCGCTCGAGATCGTGCGCGTATCGATCGAGCATTGCGGGCGTCGCCGCCTCACCGAGTTTGCCAATCCGAGTCGACTGCTCACTCAGCGAGCGCTCGAGATCCAGCAGATGTTCGAACGCGCCGGCAACCGCTTGCCATACCGTGATCGCGTCACCGAAGTCTCGGTGCTGCTCGAGCAGCGTCATCCGAAGTCCAGGCGACCGCACAACCCCGCCCTGGGTCGGTTGGACCGCTCCGGTCACGAGATTGAACAGCGTTGTCTTCCCCGTCCCGTTGCGCCCGATGACGCCCCACTTTTCACCGGCACCGACCGTGAAGGTGACATCGCTCAGAATGACGGTGTCGCCGAACTCCACGGCGACACCGGACATGCTGATCTGCGTCATTGGCGAATCACGGGGCAACCCACGATCGCCATTCGGTCTCGGCGAGCCCAATCGTGAGATGGTTCGCCGACCGCGCTAATGGCATCTTCAAGAGCAGTGGCTCTTCACTCAGCCTTTCAAGCCATCGGTCATCGTTGTAGTGCGAATGAGCCAATCCGAGCTCTTGATATCGTTTCGACTCACGGTCGATCAATGCGCTTACGCCGAACCGCTGCGCGAATCGTTTGAGCTCGCCGAGCGACGCTGCTCGCTCGGCAAAATCGACGAAGTGAGTCTTGACGCGCCGTTCAGCGAAGAAACGGATTGCCTTACGAGTCTCGGCGTTTTTCTTGATCCCAAAGATTTGTACTTCCACGGTGCAGACAAAACGAGAGTGATTCCCGACGCGAAGACGGTCTCCGCCAATTCACGCGCAACGGGAAATTTACGTCAGTGGTAGCGCCCGCCTATTCGCCCGCATGGTGGCTCCCCGGCCCACATGCCAGAACCATTTGGGGTCGCTTCTTCCGGCGCACGCCACCGCTCGGTACACGGGTCGAACGTTGGGAGACCGACGATGGGGATTTCATCGATCTCGTTCGCCTTGATGCCTCACCAGGGCGACCGCGCCTGGTCATCCTGCATGGCCTCGAGGGAACGGCACGTTCGCATTACGCACGCGGGTTGCTTCTTGAAGCTGTTCGGCGTGGGTGGGCGGCTGACTTGCTCCTGTTTCGTGGTTGCGGTGGCGAACCGAATCGCGCCCCCAGATTCTATCATTCCGGCGACACCGGGGACATCGATGCTGTTGTCCGGAGACTGTTGGCAATCGACGTTATCGCGCCGTTTCTGATCGTCGGTGTTTCCCTTGGCGGAAACGTGCTGCTCAAGTGGCTCGGTGAGCGCGCTGAGGCGGTTGATCGCCGCGTGGTCGCTGCGGCCGCCGTATCTGTGCCCTTCGATCTTGCCCGCGCCTCGCAGTACATCGATCGTGGGTTCTCCCGTGTGTATCAGCGACACTTCCTGCAATCGCTGCGAAAAAAGGCTCTGGCAAAGCTGGAGCAGTACCCGGATCTCGCATCGCGTGACCGCATCCTTTCGGCACGCACACTGTATGACTTTGATGATGTTGTCACGGCTCCCGTGCATGGCTTTGCCGACGCAAATGATTATTACACGCGTTCGAGCTCCATTCGATTTCTCTCGAGAATTCGCGTCGCAACGCTCCTCCTCAGCGCGGTCGACGATCCGTTTCTCCCGCGTGAGGTCCTCGAGCAAGTTCGAGGCGTTGCCCGTGGCAATCCGCACCTCGAGGTAGAGTTCCTTGCGAAAGGCGGACACGTCGGATTCGTCTCTGGGCAGAATCCGTTTCGGCCGTTCTATTATGCCGAGTGGCGGGTCGCCGAGTTTTTCGAACGCGCTATCCTCGCGACTTACGGTACCTCGACCGTGGCGTTACGATCAGGCGTCGACTGAGCCTCTTACGCGAGATGGTCTTGACCGCCCGCCTATCACGCGACGTTTGCCCTTACCTCGATGCAGTTCTTCTATCTCGCAGGTTTTCTGACCGGACTCGTGTTGGGTGTGTACGCCATGATCCGGGGTGTCGAACGAATCGGTTCCGGGCATTCGCCTGAGCTCGACGCATTGGGACGTCCCGTCGGCTCGGCGCGGATGGCGTTCACGGCGCCCACCTCCGGCGCGTTCGCGACGGTATTCGGAATCACTGGGTACTTGCTCTGGCGCTACAGTCCACTCGCAATTCCGGCACAGATCGCAGTCGCGATCTCGGTCGCGGTACTCGGTGCCATTTTAGCAACGCGTGCCGTGGCCCATTGGGCAACACAGGCTGCCAAAGAGGACGTGGTGGACGAACGCTACCTCCTTCAGGGCCATCCGGCTGAAGTGGTCGCGGCGATTGCCACGACTGCCACCGGCGAGATCGCTTACGTGGTCGGCGGAAAGCGCTACGCCGTGTCAGCACAGAGTCTTGACGGCACGCCAGTCGCGGTGGGAACTGAGGTGATCATCGACCGCGTCGAAAATGGTGTAGCCTATGTTGAGCCGTGGGTGCAGGTCGAGCAAAGGCTTTGAGAGCCCCTCACGCTCCTATCGGCACAGCGGCCGAACCCAGTCGATAGGTAACCGGCTGGCTTGTTGAGGAGGTGGCGTCATGTCCGACGCAGCGATTTTCGCGACCGTGTTCGTGTCGATTTTCGTATTGCGAATCGTGGCCGCCACGCTCGTGTTCTACTGGATCCTACCGCAGAGCGATCGGTGTCCACATTGCAACGCGGTCACCCTGAGAGTTCAATCTCGCGGGCTTGCCAGGTGGATGCGTTGGTTTCGATCGTCCTGGTGCATCGAGTGCGGCTGGAGCGGAATGCTGCGACCTGGACCGGTGAGCGAAACGCCAGTGACTTCCGACAAGACGCTCACACGCCAACGCTAGCTCCGGCTCAGGGAGTGAGCCTCGAGATTGGTTACGGCCGGTTCCTATCGTTCCGCCACGTAGAGCCGAATCCACGACGGCCAGTTCCCGCTCAACTCGAAATAATCGTCGAAGTACGCGAGGCCGGTGCCCTCGAGGTCGTCGAGAAGCTCGTGAATTCCCGTGTCATCAGGAATTGGGCCGATCATCACGAGCCGCCCATCTACGCGAAACTCTTCGACCGTGAGATTGAGACGCTCGTCGATCGATTGTCGACTTATTCCGGCCCGCTCGTAAGCCTCGCGTCGGATGATCAACATCGATTGTCCCGATGGGATCTCTTGTGCCATACGGTTACCCACTCCGCGATAGTAGCTTCTTGATATGTCGCATCGCCCGTCACAGTCGGCTGAAGATGACTTCGACGTGATCGTCGTCGGAGGTGGCCACGCCGGAACAGAAGCCGCCGTCGCAGCCGCGCGGCTCGGCGCGCGTGTCGGGCTTATCACGAGTGCCCTCGAAAGTATTGGGCAGATGTCGTGCAACCCAGCCATTGGCGGAGTGGCGAAGGGTACCGTTGTTCGTGAAGTGGACGCGCTTGGCGGAATCATGGGCCGCGCCACTGACATCGCGACGCTTCAGTTCCGCATGCTTAACCGCGGCAAGGGTGCAGCCGTTTGGGCCCCCCGCGCACAATGCGACCGAGGAATGTACCGGCGCGCAGTTCGAAGCCTGCTGGAAGAGAGGCCTTCGCTATTCTGCGTTCAGGGAACGGTCGCCCGCCTCATGCTCGACCAAGTGGCAGCGACCGTCCACGGTGTTGAGACGCTGGAAGGGCGCGTGTTTACAGCTCGGGCGGTTGTGATCACCACCGGGACGTTTCTTCGCGGCCGTATTCACATTGGAACCGCTACCCGTATCTCTGGCGGCAGGGCAGGTGAGGCGTCGTCGACCCATCTCGCCGAGCAATTGGAGAACGCCGGGCTCACGGTCGCCCGGTTCAAGACGGGAACGCCACCTCGCATCGATGGTCGTTCCGTTGACGTCACCGCGCTGGAGCGACAGGAGAGCGAGCTCGTTCAGTTCAGGTATTCCTGGTCGCACTTCTGGAGCCGCAGTCCGAGCGAGGGATCTGCGAATCAGGATTCCGCACTCCCGGCCCGTCCAGCCGTGCTGGAGCAACGGGCCTGCTGGATAACGTTTCTCGGCGAAACCGGAAAAAAGCTGATCGCGGACAATCTGTCGGCATCGGCGATGTATGGTGGCGCGATTGAGTCACGTGGACCACGCTATTGCCCATCAGTTGAAGATAAGGTCGTCAAGTTCCCCGAAGCTGACAGGCACCAGATCTTCCTTGAACCGGAAGGGCTCGACACGAGCGAGCTCTATGTGAACGGACTTTCTACGTCCCTCCCTGCGCCTGTTCAGCTCGAGGTACTTCGGTCCGTTCCGGGTCTGGAAAACGTGCGGATGACGCGAGCAGGATACGCGATCGAATACGACTACTTCCCACCGACACAGCTGGATCCCTCGTTCCAGGTCAAAGCCCTCACAGGGCTTTTCTTCGCCGGTCAGATCAACGGAACTACGGGGTATGAGGAGGCGGCGGGGCAGGGTGTGGTC
>DATCGG010000260.1:0-13441 GCA_036509075.1 Gemmatimonadaceae bacterium | reverse complement strand
CACTCTGGCTCTTGGTCATCCCATCTATTCTCTTTCTTACGGTCCGACGGCTGACGCGTCGCCGCGTTCCGCTGCCGCCGCCGCAGCAGCCGGTACGACGGAATGCGGCGCCAGCCAAGTCCGTCGAACATGAACCTGCCGGTCCAGAACTCGAGGAAGAATCCCGCGTGCCAAAACCCGCATCGACTCCGCCACGATCGCCGGTCGAGATGCCACCCTCTGCTCCCCCGCCGGAACGCGGCGTGCGCGTGCCCGTGCCAGTGATTGTAGCCGCCGTGGTTGTCGGTGTCGCGGCGGTCGTGGTCACCTCGCTGTTCCTCCCCGGCAAGCCAGCCGCGCCCGCTCCTGCACCCGTCGACTCTTCAGCCGCCGCCGACACGGGGCTCGACGTCAGGTGGCGAAGCGGGCGAATGGATGGCGTTGACTGCCTCGGAACGTTCGAGGTGAAGCGCGGGAGCAGCGCGAGCGCCCAATTCGTGGCTTTCGTCATGGACACGAGCGGCGCGATCCTGGCCCGCGATACCGCGAGCGTGAAGTCAGCCGTCGTCCCCGGGCTTCTCGTCGATTTTCGGTTTCGCCGTGTCGCCTGCGATCGGATCTACGACTGGCAGCTTCAGGTGACAACGCCGAAAGCGCGCCCCAGGTAATCAGGTCTTCCCCTTGACAGTTTAGTGGAACGCCCTATAGTCTCCACCTAATCGTTTAGTGGAGACCGGTCGATGGCGCGCCAGGAAGTCGACGTCCTGCAGGGAACCCTCGACATGCTCGTGCTGAAAGCGCTCACGTGGGGCCGCATGCACGGGTATTCGATCCTCGCCTGGTTGCGCCAGACGACGGATGGCGAGCTCCGGATCGAGGACGCGGCGCTCTACCCGGCGTTGCACCGCATGGAGGCGCGCGGACTCATCGAGGCGGAGTGGGGACTCTCGGAAAACAATCGGAAAGCGAAGTTCTATCGACTCACGGTGCGGGGGCGTCGCGAGCTGCGCGCCGAGTCGGAGAGCTGGACGCGGTACGTGTCGGTGATCGGCAAGGTGATGTCCGCCACCGAGCAACCCGCGTGAGGCCACGATGAACGACCAATGGCGTGATGAATCGGGCGAACGCGGCGTTCCCGTGTGGCGACGATATCTGCGTTTCCGGGGAAGGGATGTTCGCGCCGATGTGGCCGATGAGCTGGAGTTCCATCTCGAGATGATCGCTGAGCGCCTCATCGAGCAGGGCGTGGCCCCCGACTGCGCTCGCGCCCGGGCTCGCGAGGAGTTCGGCGACTTCGAGCGCGCCCGCGTGCTCTGCGAGGGAATCGGAGCCGAGCAGGCGCGTCGCCACGAGTGGGGTGAGCTGTTCGACTCTCTCGCGAAGGACGTGCGGCTTGCGTTCCGCTCGGTGCGCCGCGCCCCCGGGTTCACCGCCACCATCGTGTTCACGCTGGCCCTCGGCATCGGCGCGAGCACGGCGATCTTCAGCATCGTTCGCGGCGTTCTCCTGCGTCCGCTGCCGTTCGCGGAGCCCGACAAGCTGGTTCGCGTCTGGGAGGTCTCGCCCCGAGGCGACGACCACAACGTCGTATCGATCGGCAATTACATCAGCTGGCGCGAACGGGCGCGATCGTTCTCCGCGATCGGGGCGCACTCGGCGCAGCTCGGTGTGACGCTTGTCGAGGCCGGGGAGCCAACGCGCATCACCACGACCGATCTGACGCCGTCCGTGATGCAGGTTCTCGGCGCGCGAGCCGCGTTAGGTCGCACTTTCGTCCCGGACGACGACAAGGGAGATGGCCGTACGGTCGTGTTGAGCCATGACCTGTGGGTCAGGCGATTCGGTGCTGACCCGGGGATTGTCGGGCGACAGCTCATGATCAACGACGCGTCGTACACGGTCCTCGGCGTCATGCCGGCAAAGTTCGAGTTTCCGTCGGCGGGCGTGGACATCTGGCGCCCCGTCACGGCCGACCACATCGACCCCGAGGAGCGGCGTAGCCACAACTGGTACGTCGTGGGCCGGCTGGCCCCTACGGCGAGTCTCGCGACGGCCAGCGCGGAGATGCGCGCCGTTGCCGGTGCGCTCGCCCGCGAGTACCCGCAATACATGAAGGGATTCGGCACCAACGTGGTGAGCATGGCGGACGACATGGTCGCGAGCGTCCGTCCGCTGCTGTTGATCCTGCTCGCCGGGGCAACGCTGCTCCTCGTGGTTGCGTGTGCGAACATTGCGAACCTGCTCCTCGCGCGTGCCGTTGGCCGCCGGCGGGAGATGGCCGTGCGAGGCGCGTTAGGCGCTGGCCGGGCGCGGCTGGTCCGGCAGCTGTTGACCGAAAGCATCGTGATCGCGTTCATTGGCGGATTTTTGGGCGCCGCGATGGCCGCCCTGCTCACGCGCGCGCTCACGATGCTCGCGCCCGAGGACATCCCGCGGCTCTCCGCCGTCCGGATCGATGGAGCCGTTCTTGGCTACGCGCTCGCGACGACGCTGGCCAGCGGGCTCCTGTTCGGGTTCGCGCCGGCCATTCGACTCCTTCGAAATCGACGTCACGATGGCCAGTCGCTTCACCTTGCCCTGCGTGCGGCCGGTGATCGCGGTGGGAGCAGCCGGCAAGCGCGTGTGCGCTCGATCCTGCTCGTCGGGGAGCTCGCTGTCTCGCTGATCCTGTTGTCGGGTGCCGGGCTGTTGCTTCGGTCCGCGCACCGCCTCGCGCAGATCGATTACGGGTACCGTCCGGCTGGTCTCGTTAGCGCGTCGTTCGATCTGCCGCGTGCTCGCTACGACGGCAACGATCGCCACACCGCGTTCTACGACCAGCTCATTGCCGGCGTGGGCGAGCTGCCACACGTGGCCGGCGTGGCTGGCACGACCGAAGAGATTGGGAGCGCATCGAGCATGACGTTCTCGTTCGCCATCGAGGGGCGACCGTCACGCAACGCCAGTGGACGTGAAGACGCTCAGCCGCTTCGCGTCGTCGCCGGCGACTACTTCCGCGTGATGGGCATCCCGGTGCGACGTGGACGGCCGTTCACGCTATCCGACCGCGCCGACTCTCCTCCGGTGGCCATTGTGAACGAGTCGCTGGCGCGGCTGCTGTGGCCGGATGTCGATCCTGTGGGCTCCCGCGTGAGCTTCGTGGGGCCGTCCGGGCCGTGGCTTCAGGTCGTGGGCGTCGTCGGTGACACGCGAAGCAATGCCGCGGACGCCGCACCGGTGCCGGCGATGTACGTACCGTTTTCGCAGAAGCGCTGGCCCTGGATGACGTGGCTGACGCTCGTCGTGCGAACCGACGCGATGGGCAGTCCCCAGACGTTAGGCAGCGAGCTTCGAGGATTTGTCAGGCAGCTCGACGCGCGCCTCCCTATTCAGGGCGTGTCGGCCGTGCCGGATCTATATCGCGAGAGCGTCGCACGGCGGCGGTTCGCGACGGTGCTCACCGCCGTGTTCGCCGGGCTCGCGCTCATCCTGGGCGTGGTCGGTATGTACGGCGTGGTGTCCTACGGCGTGACGCAGCGCCGTCGCGAGTTCGGCATCCGCCTCGCGCTTGGTGCCCGTGCGTCGCAGGTGACCGGCGTTGTCGTGCGGGAGGCGCTCGCGCTTGCCGCTATCGCGTTGATCGTCGGGATAACGGCGGCGCTAGGCTTGACGCGGTTGCTGTCTGGGCTCCTCTACGAGGTCTCGCCGCGAGATCCCGTCACGTTCGCGGCGGTCGCGTTCGTCGTCGCCACGGTCGCCGTGGCAGCCGCCTGGCTCCCGGCTCGTCGGGCCACTCGGATCGACCCGGCGATGACCATCCGCGATGCGTGACGATGCTGGGCTATCGTGGCTGCCGGTCGCCACGCACGTCCCAGGCGCCTATGCGATCGCATTCCGCGCGCGGGAAGTTGAACTCGACAACATCGCCCACACGCAGGGCGCTGACTCGGGCGTGAGCCGTGTCGATGAGTTGGCCCTCGTCGTCGTGCACACGCGCCGTGAGCGTCCACGGGTTGGGCTCGCCTCTGGTCACCACGAGCTGGCCTTCGCAGCCACCGCCCCGACGCGTTACCCAATCGCGCGCCTGGAAGGCAAACGTGGGTCCGGAGTCAGTGGTAAGGCCGAGATCCTCCGTCGAGGCCTCGCTCGGATCGCTGCTCGCTGAAGCGCGGATTCCTCTTTTTGCCGCCGCAATGCCGGCGTTGGGTCCCACGCGCTGCGCCACACTCCAGGTGACGATGAGCGCAACCAACAGCGAGCCGACCTGGACCCACCGCGGAATTCGCAACCCCGAGAATGCGTGGTGCGACGGTTCTCGCACGAGACGTCCCAGTTCGTCCCGCGCCATCGGGAGGGGCGTCGAGGTGAAGAACTGATCGTCGCTGGCGAGACGGCCTCGCTGGTGCTGACCACGCAGGAACGCGGCACCGGCGACGAGCAGCGCCGTGATGGCGATGACCGCCAGGACGATCACGATCACAACCTGGCGATTCGGTCCGGAAGGGCCGAACCACGCCGAGTCGAATGACGGCAATGCTACGATCGCGCCGCGAGCGAGAGCTTCCGAGCGATAGTGCAAAGTGAGAATTGCGCGAGAAAAACCCGACGCGCGCGTGCGCCTTCCGAGACCATCATAAGACGGTACGCCGCGCCCGCGAAAGGTGCTGAAGGACCGCATTGGTTCCGAAGCAACGTGAGGAAAACCTCATCCTCATCCCCAGGCGCTCCCCCTCAGGAAATCGACGCGTCATGCCCACGGCCTGTCACGCCAATTTTCGACTTCCCACAAACTGCCCACGGCCTGGAAACCGGTCTGGGCGCGTCGCCGTGTCCCGGCATATAATACCGCTGTAGTCGATCGCTTCGACGATCGAACGGCCTCGCCCTCGAGCAACGCGTCCCTCGCCCGGCCGCATGTATACGACCTGCCTGTTCTGCAACGAGTCGCTCGGCACGAACGACGTGATCGAGCTGTTTCCCGTCGGGCGACGGTTAGCGTTCGATCCCGAGAAGGGAAGGCTGTGGGTCATCTGCGGCAACTGCACGCGCTGGAACCTCTCGCCGATCGAGGAGCGATGGGAGGCGATCGACGATTGCGAACGTCGTTTTCGCGCCACCCACCTTCGATTTTCCACCGACAACATTGGGTTGGCGCAGTTGCGCGAGGGGCTGGACCTCGTTCGCATCGGAAAGGCGTTACGTCCCGAGGTCGCCGCCTGGCGGTACGGTGATGTGATCCAGCGGCGCGGGTCGGGGCGACTGATCGGGGTTGTCACCGGTCTGGCCAAGCGCGGCGTTCGCGCCACGAGCGACGCGATCGGGCGCATCACCCGCGACGACACGCCGAGCATCTTTGCGGACGAGCCGCTCACGCGGCTGCGTCTGTACCGTCACCGCGATCGGGTGCTCGAGGTGCTCACTGACGAGCAGGGAAATCGCTCGATCATTCGCTGGGGACACCTCGACGCGGCGGAGCTGATTCGTCCCGACCCCCACGAGCCGTGGCGTCTCATCGTCAAGCACGATCACGGCCTAACGACAGTCCGTGGCGACGACGGACTGCGCACGGCGGCGAAGATCCTTGCAGCGCTCAATGCCGCCGGCGCGCTCCCTGACGATGTTCGCCGCGCGACGGCCAAGATCGAGGATGCGGAAGACGAAGAGGGCTACTTCTCCCGCATCGTCGCGCTCGCGATGCGAACAGGCTGGGGCCGATTCCCCGACGCCCCGATGAGCTCCGAAGCGGTTCCGGTTTCCTCCTCCGCGGCGGAGCGCCTCGCGCTGCACATCGCGAATCGGTCGTTCTGGGGGCGCGGCTCCATAACGAGTGAGCCAAGCACGCTCATGCTGCGTCTCCCTCTCGTCGATCGCCTCGCGCTCGAGATGGCCGCCAACGAGGATACCGAGCGCCGCGCGCTCGCCGGTGAGCTGGTGGAGCTCGAGCGCGCGTGGAAGGAGGCCGAAGAGATCGCGGCCATCGCCGACGGGATGTTCGGCGGGACAGAGCTCGAGGAGTTTCGCCAGGAACACGCTGCTCGCCAGCTCGCTCGTGCGAGCCGCCCGGGCGGCTGAGGAGTGGGCCTCCCGCTGGCGTCCGAGCATGCGTTAGCTCACCGCGCTCTCGTGATGCAACAGACCGGGCTTCGTGTGGCATCAGTGCCACGGCCCGGGTTCCCAAGCAGCGTAAAGCACGGCAGTATGCGGCTTAGTCGCGGCCGAGCCTGGCATGAGAGGTGCCCCCTGCCATGCCGACTCACGACCCGGTAATGGGGAATCGATGCACGAACCAACGCGCCGTTCGCCGCTGATACCGCTGGCCCGTGTCGCCACGCTGGTCGCCATCGGCGACCTCGTGACCAAGCAGATCGCCGTGGTCTGGATCGGCACGCTCCAGCCACGAGCCTCGAGTCTCATCAGGTTCGGCGTGGTACACAACGACAAGGGCGCGTTCGGCCTCACCGTCGGCAACTACACGTGGGAGCTGAGCCTCGCGCTCACGCTCGCTGCGATCGCGTTGATCATTCCGGTAGCGAAGGACCTGGCGCGTATCGACGACCGCGCGCCCACAGCCCTTGGCCTCATCGCGGGCGGCGCGATCGGGAATCTCGTGAGCCTGCTCGTGAGCCGTGCCGGAGTCGTCGACTTCATCGCAATCCAGGGCGCCAATGGCGTCGGGATCGTGCTCAACGCGGCGGATGTAGCGGCCTACGCGGGCGTCGTGATGCTGGCCCGCACTGCCGCCAAGGTCATTGCCGCGATTCGACGAAACCGCGAGACCGCCGTCGTCGAGATCGGCAAACAGAGGGACACCGCCCTCACTCGCCTCGCCGACGTCGAAGTGCAACGCATCGTCGCGCATGAGGGACTCGGTGCGACGGTGCCCACGACCGGCACGGCGCGCGCACCGCAGCCGGCGACCGATCGTGACGTCAGCCTGCGAATCATCCACGCCGACCGTGCGCCGGACCGCCGCGCGAGAGGACTGGCCGCCCGACTTCGGGACCGCGACGGTGGCGCGCGGACCCCGACCGCGTCGCAGTACCTCCGCCCGATGTCGCACGTATCGGAGAACCGAAACGGGCGATAGCCTGACCGCAAGTCGGAGGAGCACGGCGGCTTCAATTTGAGCCGCCTCGTGGTGATATTGGCCCCTCATGGCCGCCAAGCCCACGACCGTGCTCGACTCGCGCGCGCTCGCGCGCACCCTCCGTCGCATGGCCGACGAGATCGTCGAGCTGTTTGACGGAGTCGACAATCTGATCTTCGTGGGAATTCAGCGGCGAGGTGTGCAGCTCAGCGACCGCCTCGCCGACATTCTCGATGAGCGCGAACAGGTCAGGGTTCCGCGCGGCTCGCTCGACATCACGCTCTACCGCGACGACCTGCAGACCGTCGGCCCACGACCCGTCGTTGGGCCGACGAAGCTGCCGTGGGATCTGAACGGCAAACGCGTGCTGATCGTGGACGACGTGCTCCACACGGGTCGAACGGTGCGGGCAGCACTCGACGAGCTGGCGGATTTCGGGCGCCCGTCGCGGATCGCGCTCGCGGTGCTCGTCGATCGAGGCGGCCGTGAGCTACCGATCCACGCGGACATCGTCGGGAAGCGCGTCGACGTTGCGCCGAGCGATCGCGTCGACGTCCTTGTGTCCGAGCTCGACGGATCCGACAGCGTCGTCCTCGTCAGGCGGGAGGATGCGGCGTGACGACTCCGCTCGGGAAGGACCTGTTGGGGCTCGAGCCACTGACACCCGAGCAGATTCGACTGATTCTCGACACCGCCGAGCCGTTCAAGGAGATCAGCGAGCGGGCCATCAAGAAGGTGCCGGCGCTCCGTGGGTCGACGATCGTGAATCTGTTCTTCGAGGCCTCCACGCGGACGCGTGTCTCGTTCGAGTTTGCTGAGAAGCGCCTGTCCGCCGACACGGTGAACGTCGCGGCGTCGGGCTCGAGTGTCTCCAAGGGCGAAACACTCGTGGACACGGCGCGCAATCTCGAGGCGATGCGCATCGACATGGTCGTGATCCGTCATTCCGCCTCGGGCGCCGCACAGTTTCTGGCGGAGCGGATCGAGTCGAACGTGATCAACGCCGGCGACGGAACCCACGAGCACCCCACGCAGGGGCTGCTCGATCTCCTCACGCTGCGCGACCGATTCGGCTCGCTCGAGGGCCGGCGCATCTGCATCTGCGGCGACGTGCTTCACTCGCGCGTCGCGCGCTCGAATATCTGGGGACTCAAGAAGATGGGTGCCATCGTTGGAGTGTGCGGGCCGCGCTCGCTCCTGCCGAACGCGATCGCCGACCTCGGGGTCGAGGTGTTCGACCGCATCGAGGCGGCCATCGAATGGGCCGAGGCGTTGAACATCCTGCGCCTCCAGCTGGAGCGCATGCAGGCGGGGTACATCCCGTCGCTGCGCGAATACAATCGCGTCTTCGGCGTGACGCGCGAGCGACTGGAGCGCGCGCCTCGCGATGTGCTCATCCTTCACCCCGGCCCCATGAATCGCGGCGTCGAGATCGATTCCGACGTAGCCGATGGTCCTCACAGCGTTATTCTCGATCAGGTGACGAACGGCGTGGCGGTTCGCATGGCGGTGCTCTATCTGCTCGCCGGTGGAGCGCCGGAGCTGGCTGATGCCGCGAAGGGAGGAAGCGACCGGTGACCAGTCGGGAATCGGCGGGAGCCCGCGATCAGCGGGCAGATGGGAATCGGGAATCGAGTGGGAACCGGGAACGGGGAACTGGGAACAGGGGCTCGGGCGTTAGGCAGGTGGTACTACGCGGTGGACGAGTCCTGGATCCATCGCAGAATCTCGACGGCGTTGGCGATCTCGTGCTGACCGACGGGACGGTCGAGTCCTTCGAGACCGCGGCCGGTGCGTCGTACGGCGATGACTACGAGGTCATCGACTGCTCGGGGCTCGTCGTTTCGCCCGGATTCATCGACGTCCATTGCCATCTGCGCGAGCCGGGCCGCGAGGACGTCGAAACTATTGCCACCGGCGCGAGAGCGGCGGCAGTCGGCGGGTTCACCGCGGTATGCGCCATGCCCAACACCCAGCCGGTTACCGACAATCAGGCGGCCGTCGGGTTCGTGCTGCGCCAGGGACAGACCGCGAACGCCGCCCGCGTGCACCCCATCGGGGCCATCTCGTTAGGCCAGGAGGGAAAGTCGCTGGCGGAGTTCGGCGAGATGGTGGGTGCCGGAGCGGTCGCCGTGAGCGACGATGGTCGTCCTGTCGCGAGCGCCCACCTCATGCGCACGGCGCTCGAGTACGCACGCACGTTCGGCATCCCCGTCGCGGACCATTGCGAGGAGCCCACGCTCGCTGCCGGCGGAGCGATGAACGAAGGCATCGTGAGCGCACGGCTCGGACTCAAAGGCATCCCGTCCGAAGCCGAGGAGATCATGGTGATTCGCGACATCCTGCTCGCGCGTCGGACTGGTGGCCACATTCACCTCTGCCACATGAGCACCAAGGGATCGGTGGAGCTCATCCGCTGGGGGAAGGAACGCGGCATTCGCGTCACGGCTGAGGCGTGTCCTCATCACCTCTCGCTTACTGAGGACGCAGTCGGCGCCTACAACACGAACGCGAAGATGAACCCGCCACTGCGCACGGCGGAGGACGTCGAGGCCGTCCGCGAAGCCGTCCGCGATGGCACGATCGACCTCGTCGCGACGGATCACGCGCCGCACCACTACGACGAGAAAGAGCGCGAGTTCGCCGACGCGCCCAATGGCATCGTCGGCCTCGAAACCGCGCTGGCAGTGGTCAACACATGGCTCGTGAAGCCGGGGCTCATCGACCTCGCCACCCTGGTCGACCGGATGTCAGTTTCCCCCGCCCGGACGTTCAACCTGCCCGGCGGGTCGTTGGGCCGCGGACAGGTGGCGGATGTCACGGTTTTCGACGCCACGCGGGAATGGAAGGTCGACCCGGCAAAGTTCGTCTCGAAGGGCCGGAACAGCCCATATGGGGGCCACACCCTACATGGGCGTGTGATGTGTACCATTGTGGGCGGCAAAATCGTCCATCGGGCGACGGGGTAGCGGGTAGTGTACGGGTCGCTGCCGGTGCGTCGGGAGATCGTTCAGGTCTGCAGGCGCCTGTACGACCGTGGCTTGATCGCGGGGCCCGACGGTAATGTCTCGGTGAGGCTCCCGGGCGACCGCGTGCTCGTGACCCCGGCAGGGATGTCGAAGGTGGACGTGACGGAAGAGGATCTCGTCGAGCTCTCGCTCGACGGTCAGCACCGTCGCGGAGCTCGGCGTGCGTCGTCAGAAGTGGCGGTGCACCTGCGCGTCTACCAGCGGCGGCCCGATGTGCAGGCAGTCGTGCACGCGCACCCGCCGACCGCGACCGGTTTCGCGGTTGCGGGCGAGTCCTTCTCGGCGTGCGTGCTGCCGGAGATCATTTATCAGGTGGGCTGGGTGCCGTTGGTCCCATACGCGACGCCCGGTACAATGGCATTGGCCGATGCGTTCGAGCCGTTCCTGGCTCGACACGATGCGTTCTTGATGGCGAACCACGGGGCGACGACGGTTGGACCGTCGCTGCTCCTCGCGCACCAGCGAATGGAGAGTCTCGAGCACACGGCGAAGATCTTGTTGACCGCTCGGCTGCTTGGCCGGGTACAGACGTTAGGGCCGGAGGACGTGCGAGCGCTCGAGACGGCGCGAGCGAAGGCGTTTCCCGGCGAGATCTATCCAGGCTGCCCCGCGCCGGGCGGCCGCCAGGAGTGAAGCATGAGCGAAAGCACGAACTGGATGGACGCGCTGAACGCGCTGATGGAAGAGCGCAATCGATACGAGCAGTGGCTCGCTCAGCTCGACGCGCGCAAGGGCAATACACCGACCCACGTGTTCGCTCGCGTGCGCGCTGACTACGATGCGCGATTGACGAAGGTCCTCGACCAGCTCGCGGGTCGTGCGACGGAGCTCCAGACGACGGCGAGCACTCTCGCCGAGAAGGTCGCCGCGTTGTACGCGGACGAGACGACGCTTCGCGACGAACGAGCCGAAGCCGAGCTTCGTGCCATGGTTGGTGAGTTCAGCCTCGATCACGCCCGCGATGCCATGCAGCGCTGCGACGAAGCCATCTCGTCGCTTGGCGCCGAGCGTGCGCAGGTCGGTGCGGAGCTCGGACGCGTTCAGGAGATTCTTGCCGTCGCCGTTCGGCCGCCGACGCCTCCCGCAGGGGAGGAGCCGGTCATTCCGATCGAGGCGCTGGCTCCTGCCAGCGTCGCAGTGCCGCCCGCTCCAGGGCCCCAATCGGCACCGCCGGCGCCACGGCCTTCGGCGCCTCCGCCGCCCGCGCCGGTCCGGCCGATGCCGTCCTCCGGTTTCGATGAGCTGGCGTTTCTGCAGTCCGTCGTCGAACGGCCCGCGCCAACCGTGCCGGCAGACGTGATGCACGCCGCGCCAACGCCGCGCGTGGAGAATCGGCAGGAGATTCGTCCCGAGCCGGCGCCCGTGCGCGCCGCGAGGATCGAGCCCATCGATGTGGAGGTACCGGCCGGCGTGAACGGCGCCGCGCCGCGCCGCAACGTCGCGCCTACTCCGGTGTTGACGTCCGCGCCTCGCGTGGAGAAGGAAGTACCGCAGCCCGATTCGTCGCTCACGCCTGGAAGCATTCCAGCGTTCCTCAAGGATGTGCCGACCGAGCAGATCAAGACGCTCAAGTGTCAGGAGTGCGGCACGATGAACTACCCCACCGAGTGGTACTGTGAGCGCTGTGGGGGCGAGCTGGCGGCGATGTGACGCCTGACGAGGAGATGCTCAAAGGGCCCGGACAGAGTCCGGGCCCTTTGTTCGTCTGTGACCAGCGAGGCCGGGTTAGGCCTTGGCGCTCGCCAGCCGGCTCTTGTGGCGCGCCGCAGCGTTCGCGTGAATGAGGCCCTTTCGTGCGGCGCGGTCGAGCAGGCTCACCGCCGTGAGGCGCTCTTCGGCCGTGGCGCTCGGCGTCTTTGCTTTCTTGAGGGCCGTGCGGAGCGCGGACCGCTGCGCGCGATTGCGCGCGGTGGCTGCGCGAGTCTTTCGCATGTTCTTCTTCGCGGACGCGATATTCGGCACGTCGTATCTCCAGAGTTCCTGAATCAGTCTTCGAAATAGAGCCACGAACCTTACCAGCGCCGTCGCCCGATGTCAAGGCAGCGCAGCTAGTTGGCTGAGATGCAGGAGTCGAGCGGGCGATGCATAACGCGGATCGAACCACGAGCCTCGAATTGGCAAAATCACATTCGGTCGGTCGAAATATTTTGCTTTGACTCAGGCGTGCGGTGCCGCTAGTTTTTCGCCGTGCCGTCCGTCGTAGCGAGCCCATGGACATCGACACGCTAGTCGAGCCAGCCCTAACGGGTCAGCTCGATTTCGACGCCCCCGTCGAGCCACGCCGGCTCGAGGCGGTGTCCGATGTCGCGACGCCGTTCGTGATCGAGCTGTCGCAGTTCAGCGGTCCGCTCGATCTCCTGCTGTCGCTCATTCGCGACGAACAGGTCGATATCTACGACATCCCGATCGCGCGCATCGCCGAGCAGTTCCTCGCGCACATTCAATTCATGCAGCTCGACCAGGCGGCCGACTATCTCGAAATGGCCGCTCGGCTGCTCCGCATCAAGGCGCAGATGCTGCTCCCTCGCAACGAGCTCGACGATGCGTGGGAAGACCCGCGCGCGGAGCTCGTGCGGCGACTGCTGGAATACCAACAGATGCGCGAGGTGGTGGACGTCCTCGAGCGCCTTGGAGAGGACCGTCGCGGCCGGTTCGCGCGTGCATACGTGCCGCAGCAGATCGCCCCGCCGACGGCGCCTCTCGCGCTGTCACTGTCCGAGCTGCTTGCCGCGATCGATCGCGTGCTCCGCGTGGCGCGAGATCCAGTCATGCATGATGTCGTCGCGCGTCCTCTCGATGTCGATGGTGCGATCGCGACTGTGCGTGCCGTCCTCGCCCTGCGCGCGACCGCGCGGTGGCGCGACGTGTGCCCGCCGACCTCTCAGCCGTGGCAGGTGCTCTCCGCGCTGCTCGCGCTGCTCGAGCTCGCGCGCCGCGGTGAGCTCCGGCTCGCGCAGCTCGCACCCTTCGCCTCCGTCTTGATCAGTCGTGAATTCTCTAGCCAGGCTGCTTGAAGCCGCGCTCTTCGCGAGCGCACGCCCCATCCCGCTCGACGAACTTGCCGCTCTCGACTCCGATGCGTCGCCAGCCGCGGTGCAATCGGCGCTCGATGAGCTTCGCGAGACCTACGACACGGCGGGACACGGCGTGGAGCTCGTGGAGGTGGGTGGCGGCTGGCAGATCCTAACGAGAGCCGAATACACCGAGGCCATCGAGCGCGCGCAGCTCGCCGCGCGTCCGCACCGACTGTCCGGCGCATCGCTCGAAACGCTGGCGATCATTGCGTACCGCCAGCCGATCGGTCGGGCCGAGATCGAGGAGATTCGCGGCGTCGCCGTCGGAAGTGTCCTCAAGTCGCTGCTGGAGC
>DATCGG010000259.1:0-46416 GCA_036509075.1 Gemmatimonadaceae bacterium | reverse complement strand
ATGGCACACGATCATCATTCCGGCGGACACGCCGACTCCGTGGAAGGCCACGCCATGGGCGAGGTGCACGAGCACCCGACGTGGAAGCAGTACAAGTGGGTGGCGCTCATCCTGACGGCGATCACCGTCGTGGAAGTGTGGGTCTACTATATCCCTGCGTTCACGAGGACGAAGCTCTTCGTTCCAAGCCTGCTGATCATGTCGGCGGTGAAGTTCGCCATCGTCGTATTGTTCTACATGCACCTGAAATACGACGCGAGGCTCTTCCGAGCGCTGTTCACCGGGCCGCTCATCATTGCCGTCGTGACGCTCATCAGCCTGATGTTTTTGTTCGGCCACCTCGCCGTTCGCCTTGGATCCTGACGAGCTGCTCAGGCTCCTCCTGTTGGACCAGTAGGACTTTCTCGCCATGTGGTTCGGTCTCGGGATCGTCGCGTACGCCCTCGTCCACCCCGTCGCTCAGGTGGGGTGGACCATGTGGACGATCCATTGGAGCACCGTCATCGGCCTCACCGCGTTAGGCGGTGCCTACGTGTGGGGCGCCCGACATCTCCGCGAACGAGCTCTCCACGCCGGCGCCGAGCCTCCCGTGTTGCGCCGGCGCCAGCAGGTCGCGTTCTTCTCTGGCCTGTTGGTGATTTTCCTGTCGCTGAACGGTCCGCTCCACGATCTGAGCGACACGTACCTGTTCAGCGCGCACATGGTGCAGCACCTCGTGCTTGCGCTCGCGGTGCCGCCGCTGCTCCTCGTCGGCACACCCGGGTGGATGCTGCGTCCGTTTCTCGCGAACGCGAAGATCGGTGCCGTAGCGCGGACGATCACCAAGCCAATCCACTGCTTCATCATCTTCAACGTCGTCATCTCGCTCTGGCACCTCCCGCCGATGTACAACACGGCGATGGAGTACCACCCTATCCACATCGTACAGCACCTCACGCTGATGGTCGCGTCGGTGCTGATGTGGTGGCCGTTCTTGAGCCCCCTGCCCGAGCTGCCCCGGCTCTCCTATCCGGGACAGATGCTGTACTGCTTCCTGATGGTGATCCCCATGTCGATCGTGTCCATCTACATCGCCATGGCCGATCACGTGCTCTACCCGGCCTACTCGATCGCGCCCCGCGTCTGGGATATCACCCCTTTGAGCGACCAGCAGATCGGTGGCCTCATCATGTGGATCCCGGGCGGGCTGTTCTTCTACGTCGTCATGACGGTCGTGTTCTTCAAGTGGGCCGCGCGTGACACCGACACCACGGCCGGCGCCCAGGTCGATTGGCGCCCCCCTCGACCTACCCGGACGGTCTCGCAGGCGCGGCCATCGGTCACGGTTCGCCAGGATCGCTCGTCCTCGTTCTGACGGCCCGTTTGACCCGCGACCCGGAGCCGGGGGCGGAGAGCGTCTCGCGCGGTGCCCATCCCCGCGCGTACTCTTCATAATGCACGACCCAGAGGTGAGCTCATGAGCGCTGCGACGCTGACGCCAGAGCGGACCACCACGCCCGTTCAGACGTACGCACCGCCGCCAGTCCCTCGGCCCACTCGCGAGCGTCTGCTCTCGTTGGACGTGTTTCGCGGGATGACGATTGCCGGCATGTTGCTCGTGAACGACCCGGGCACGTGGAGCGCCATCTACCCGCCGCTGGAGCATGCGACATGGAACGGGTGGACGCCCACGGACCTCATCTTTCCGTTCTTCCTGTTCATCGCCGGCATCACGACACACCTCTCGCTCGAGGCACGCCGTGCTCGTGGCGACGACGAAGGCGCGCTGATCCGGCAGGTCGTTCGCCGAGGGATGCTGATTTTCCTCGTCGGGCTGCTCGTGAACGGGTTCCCGTACTTCACGTGGACGGCGATCGACGGGATCGCGAACCCGACGTTCGTCGAACGCGTCGTGGATCGCCTGCATCACTGGCGGATCATGGGCGTGCTGCAGCGCATCGGCCTCGCCTACACGTTCTCCGCCCTTTTGACGTTTCGGACGACGCTCAAGCAGCAGGTCGTGATCCTCGCGACCCTCCTGTTCGGCTACTGGTTCGCAATGACCTTGCTCCCCGTGCCGCCTAACGGGTTTCTCGGCGTCGACGTCCTGAACACTCCGCCCGAGACCCTCGCCGCGTACTTCGACCGGCTGCTGCTCGATTGGGGCAAGTACGGCAACCATCTCTGGATCAACAGCCTGACATGGGATCCCGAAGGCCCGTTTTCAACCATTCCGGCGATCGGTACCGCGATGCTGGGCGTCATCTGTGGCCGCTGGATAAGATCACCGCGGTCCTTGAGCGAACGCCTCACGGGGATGTTCGCGGTCGGTAGCATCGCGATGATGGCCGGTTTGATGTGGCACTGGTCGTTCCCGATCAACAAGAGCCTGTGGACGAGCTCATACGTCCTCTTCACGGCCGGGATGGCAGCGGTCGCCTTGGCTACCTGCATGTGGATCATCGATGAACACCGCGTGACGGGCTGGACCAAACCGTTTGTGATCTACGGCATGAATCCGTTGATCGCGTTCGCGGGCTCCGGGATCATGGCGCGGCTCATCTATTCGATCCTCAAGGTCGAGTCCGACGGCAAACCGATCGCGCTCGAGACCTGGATCTACCAGACGTTCTACGCGTCCTGGCTGGAGCCCCGCAACGCATCGTTGCTGTTTGCGATCACCTTCGTCCTCGTGTGGCTCGGCATCCTCTGGGTCCTCCATCGTCGGCGTATCTTCTTCAAGCTCTAGCGGTACAAGAGCGGTGGTGCCCCATTGACGCCGGCCTTCCCCGCGGCGACAGCCGGACGAGCCCAATTCACGCTGGACTGTACCCGGAACGCGTGTTGCCACGTCTCACATCGTGACCTGTACGCACATTTTCTCGCCCCGGCGCGCGCTGGGGCTTCTACTCCTGTTCGGCTCGACGGCCGCCGGTCTCGCCGTCCCCTTCCGAAGCTCCGCCGCCCAGAATGGCGGCGTTCGACCGCCTAACGGTGGCACGAGCGGATCGAAAACCTCCACCCGCACCAGGACAAAGTCGAGCGGCGTCAAAACCACCCGGACGTCGGCCAGCCGCCGGCCGCCGCCAGCGCTCCGCTACACCGCCCCGACCTCCGCTGAAGCCCTCACCGCCGATATCGGGACGTTCCTGAATGCGCGCGTCCGGAGCGGCAACTGGGGGGCAATGATCGTTTCACTGACGCGTGGCGATACCCTCTTTTCGGCCAACTCCGGTGACCTCATGGTGCCGGCGTCCACGATGAAGCTCTTCACGGCGGCATTGGCCTTCGACACGTTCGGCCCTGAGCATCAATTCAGCACCACGATCCTTCGGGATGGGCCCGTTGGTCCCGATGGCACGCTGTCTGGAAACCTCGTGCTCCGCGGTGGTGGTGATCCCGGCCTCTCGACTCGCTACTACAAAGCGCCGGCCGAAGGACCGATGGCCTCCCTCGCGCGCATGGTCGCCGGCAGCGGCATCAAGCGTGTGAACGGCGACCTGATCGCCGATGCGTCCGCGTTCGAGTCCAAGCGCGTCCCTGACGGCTGGCTCGCGCGGTACCTGGAGTCCGGTTACGCCGCGCGCGTGTCCGCGCTGTCGATGAACGAGAACCTGGCGACGGTCGTGATCACGCCGCAGGCCAGCGGTGGTGCGACCGTCACGCTCGATCCTCCATCGAGCACGGTACCCGTGATCAACAACATGCGGACCGTCGCCGGGAGTAAGGCCGCAAAGCTGTCCATTCGTCGACTCGCCGACGGACGCATCGACGTACGCGGATGGATCGGCTCCAAAGCCGGCTCTCGATCCTATCTCGTCGTGATCGACGATCCTGCACCGTGGGTCGCGGGAATGCTGCGATCCGCGCTGGCGGCACAAGGAGTAACGGTGACCGGTCAGGTGCGAGCTGGAGCCGCATCACCGAACGCCGTCACCGTCGCGTCCCTGGCGTCTCCAACGCTCGCACGCCTCGCCGCAGCAATGAATCGTGAGAGCATCAACCACTTCGCGGAGCTCTTGTTCCGCGACGTTGCGCAGGTCTCCAGTCCCGATCGGGTTGGGTCAGCGGAGTTCGGCAACACCATTCTGAAAAAGTTCATGGCGGACAAGGTCGGTGCGGCCTCGAACGATGTGATGGCTACCGACGGGAGTGGTCTCTCCACGCTCGATCGCGTGACGGCGCGCTCGCTCGTTCAATTGCTGTCGTACGCGCATCGTTCAACATGGTCCGCCGACTTCCACGCATCATTGCCCGTGGCGGGAGAGTCGGAGTTGCTTCGGCATCGCATGCGCTACACCCCTGCGCAGGGGAACCTGCACGCCAAAACGGGCACGACGAACGACGTGATCGGCCTCGCGGGGTACGTCACGGCGCGAGACGGCGAAGTGCTGGCATTCGCGTTTCTGTACAATGGCCGGGACCGCTGGAACGCGAAGGAGGCGATCGACGTGTCCGGTGCGACGCTCGCAGGCTTCGCGCGCCCGTAAGTACTCGGCGTTCCCTTCCACTTCTCCACGGGTGTCGCTAGATCACGACTCGGGCACAGAGCCCTCGTATTCCTCTCTGTATCTGATAGCGGTCTCGACGCGATGTGGAGGTGCGAATGGGAATCCTCGACACGATTGGACAACAGCTGAGCGGCGACACACTCAAGCAGATCAGTCAGCAGCTCGGCACCGATGAAGGCACGGCGGCGAAAGCCGTGTCTGTGGCGCTCCCACTGTTGATCGCCGGTCTCTCGCGCAACGCTTCTACTCCCGACGGAGGGGCCGCGCTGGACCAGGCGCTGACTCGCGATCACAGCGCGTCTCCAGTGCTGAATGCGCCACAGCAAGCGGTAGCCGACCCTAACGCGTTCAATGCCGGTGGCATACTCGGCCACATCTTTGGCCAGCGTCAGGCGCCCATCCAGCAAGGTGTCGCCAAGGCAAGTGGCATCGACCTGCATAGTGCGAGCAAAGTCCTCATGATCCTCGCGCCTATTGTCATGGCGAGTCTGGCACGTGCTCGCTCGGCGCAGGGCGCGAACGCGTCAGCGGGACAGGTGCTTCAGCAGGAACAACAGCACATCGAGCGGCAGGTCCCGGGTATCGGCGGGCTCGCGTCTATCCTGGATCGCAACCACGATGGAAGCATCGCGGACGATATCGCGAACATGGCCGGAGGCCAGCTTGGCGGTTTGGGAGGCGGCCTGGGAAATGTGCTCGGCGGTCTTCTCGGCGATCGGCGTTAGGCACGCATCAGCTGATCAAGAGAATCGAGAGGGACAGGATGCTTGAAAATTCTTGAAGCATCCTGCCCCCTCGATTTTTTTTCAAGCTAGGAGCTCGACTCCATCCGTCGCCCGTCGCCCGTCGCCCGTCCCCCGTCGCCAGCCGCCAGCCGCCAGCCGCCAGCCGCCTTCAGTCGGGAATACCTGCTCCCTCGTCACGCGAGCCGATGCGAATACCGCGCTTGGCGAGCTCCTCGATGTAGAGCTTTGGCGGGACGCACTCGTCAGGCGTGTGCACGCCCGGAGGCGCAATTTGGCCCCTCACCTGCATCTGGCCCGTGATGGACAGTGAATATCCCGTCGTTCGCATCATCGCGCTGATGCCGTGTCGCTCATCGTAGCGATCGATGAGCTCCCACGAGAGCGTGCGCGGCGAACCGTTTTTCGTCCCCGCCACGATCACTCTCAGCGCGACCAGGTCACGTCCCTCCGGCTTCTTCAGCTTCGGGCCAATCGTTGCCACCACGACGTCTCGCGGAACCACCTTCGACCCCTTCACATCGATCGGATCCAGCGACAGCAGCCCGAGGTCCCGAATCGCCTCCATGATGTGCGCGTGCCCTGGATACCGGAGGGTCTTGTATTCCATTGACGGAATCTTCCCCTCGTAGCGGAATGGCATGGTGGAAAGGCCGCCCGCCGTGTGAAAGGCCTCCAGCTGTCCGACCGGGCCACCGAAATCGACGGTCTCACGCTCTGACAGTGCGCGCACCTGCTTCCGCTTGCTGTCGCGCAGCACCCACGACAACGTCGTGTAGTAGTCGAGCACTCCCTCGAGCGAATACACGATCTGGTAGTTGAGCGGCGGCGCCGGTTGCTGCGGCAGTCCGCCGACGAACATGCGCACCGCACTCACCGTATCGAGCTGGCTGATACCGTACTGCGCCAGCACGTTCACCATCCCCGGCGCGAGCCCGCAATCCGGAACGATGGTGATGCCCTTCGCCACCGCCCGCGCGTTCAATCCTTTCTGCTGGAATACGATTTCGGTGTTTCCGCCAAGATCGCAGAAGTGCACCCCGGTTTCGACCGCCAGCTCGGCGAGCGGAAAGTTGAAGTAATAGGGGATCGCGCTCATGACGGCGTCGCTCTGGCGCATGAGCGCCAGGACAGACTCACGAGCGCGGACGTCTACGCGTGTCGGGAGCAATCGCGGTCCGGAGAACGGCGCGAGAAATGGC
Source organism: Gemmatimonadaceae bacterium (assembly GCA_036509075.1). Taxonomy (GTDB): domain Bacteria; phylum Gemmatimonadota; class Gemmatimonadetes; order Gemmatimonadales; family Gemmatimonadaceae; genus JAJKIV01. Next base: position 39,981 of record DATCGG010000259.1, on the reverse strand, counting down.
GGGAGGTGATCGACGGTCAGGTCCGCGAGCCGGACCTCGCGAACATCGGGATTCTGAAGTAAATCGAAAGCGCAGGCCGATCCTTGCAGACCTGCGCCGAGCACGAGCATCCGCATTCGGTTGTCTCCACGGCAGTCATAAGAAACGCAGCCGTGTAAGGTAACCGAGGTCAGCCTCGCCTGTCATCCCACAATCCCCGGGCGTGCACGATACTGGCAGCGGGTCTGCGACATGACCACGTCGTCCAGCGCAGAATGGCGAGCGCGCCTGATCGACTCCACGGAGGAGGTCCGCGCGCTACTTCGCCGCAGTCACCGTATTGCCGTCCTCGGAATCAAGCCCGAGTCGAGAGCCGACCAGCCCGCGTATTTCGTGCCCGCCTACACCATCGAAGCGGGATTCGAAGTCGTTCCGGTGCCGGTGTATTACCCCGACGTGACCACGATCCTCGGGCAACCAGTCTACCGGCGCCTGATCGATGTCCCCGGAGACATCGACATCGTGAACGTGTTTCGTCGCCCCGAACACGTGCCCCCACACGTCGACGACATTATCGCGAAGCGTCCACGAGCCGTGTGGATGCAGCTCGGGATAAGAAACGACGAAGCGGCGGAGCAGTTGGCCCGCGCAGGTATCGAGGTGGTTCAGGATCGATGTCTGAAGGTGGAACTGATGCGAATGGGCCTCTGACGACTCACCGTGCCGCCAGAGGCCGCCCTTTCGTTTCGATTCCCGATTCCCGATTCCTTATTCCCGATTCCCGATTCCCGACGCGGTCGGGTCGTGCTTGGCTGCGAGCAGCGCGGCTTGGGTGCGGTCCTCGACACCCAGTTTTTCGAAGATGGCACTGACGTATCCCTTCACGGTGCCGATGCTCAGGTTGAGCGCGGCGGCGATCCGCTTGTTGCTCTCACCGCGCGCAAGCAGCGCGAGCACATCCCGCTCGCGGGGTGTGAGCACGGTGAACGGTGACGGTGTTTCGGGTTCGGCGATGCCACGCATGAGATGCTGCTGCGCGCGAGGATGCAGCGTCGGCACTCCGTCGGCGGCGAGTCGAATCGCGGCGAGCAGCTCCGTCTTGAGTACGTCCTTCATGAGGTAGCCTGTAACGCCTGCACGCACCGCGTCGCGCACGCCCTCGCCGTCCGCGAAGCTCGTGAGAATGAGCACGCGCGACTCGATCCCGGCCTCCCGCAGTCGACGTGTCGCCTCGAGCCCGTCCACGCGCGGCATGCTCAGATCCATGAGCACCACGTCAGGCTTGACCGCTGTCGCCAACCGCACAGCTTCGTCGCCGTCGGACGCCTCACCGACGACCACGATCTCGCCGTCGCTTTCGGCGAGTATCATCTGCAATCCTTCGCGAACGACCTGATGGTCGTCTGCAATCAGAACGCGGACCGGCTTTCGCATAGTTCACCCGTGATGGGGCGCGCCGTGTATCGGCGCGCCACCTTCGAATCCAATGCCGTCGCCGCGAACGCGCAAGACTGCGCCTGCGATCCTCCCCGCTCAGCGCGCTTGAAATGCGGCCAGCACGCGTACGTCGGGGTCGAACGCGACGCCACGCGGAGCAGCGTCAAGCTGAACCGGAACGACGATCGTGGTGTTCGCCGCCGCCGGGACATCGATCGTCGCGCGGCGTTCCTTCCCCGCCGCATCGGTGATCGAAACGGTGAGGGGGAATCGGTACGCACCAAAACGTCCGCCCTGCGCGACCGTGGCGATCACTCGTCGCTGCGACGCCTCGTAGCGCCAGGATGTCGTGACCTCGGCGAACCCCGGTCGACGCAGCCACTGGTCGAAGAACCAGCCTAACGGCCGTCCGGACGATGCCTCGACGGCGCGCCGGAGATCGTCTGTCAGCGCCGTTGAATGGCGATTTGCCAGATAGTACGAGCGGAGCCCGCGGAAGAACGCCGAGTCGCCGACGAGGGAGCGAAGCATGTGGAGGGTCCAGCCACCTTTCTGGTAACTGTTGGTGTTCAGCAGCGCCATGAGGTCAGTCTGCAAGGTGTCGATCACCGGACGCGACGCGACTTCGGGAGCCTTGAAAATCTCCTCCCGAATCCGACGCATTTCGTCGCGGAATGCGCTGTCGCCGGCGAATCGCTCGACCCACAACGCCTCGAAATAGGTTGCGAACCCTTCCGAAAGCCACACGTGCGACCACTCACGTTCAGTCACGGCATCCCCGAACCACTGGTGCGCTGTCTCGTGAGCGATCACGCCCGGTTGCATGGTGCGACGCCGAAACGGGGCATCGGCATAGAAGATCGCGCCCGCGTTTTCCATTCCGCCGTAGCGTGTCGAGCTCTCGAGGTGCGCGAGCTTCTCGTAGGGAAACGGAGCGATCAGCTCCGAGAAGAGCCGTACCATTTCCGCAGCGTGCGAGAACGGACCGGGCAGGAAGTCTCGCGACTCCGGGAAGACGTACACCGACTGGCGAACGCACGAGCTGAATTCGCCGACGCCACATCCATCACGCCCGAGATCGTAGTACACGAGCGGTGCCGCGGCGATGACCATGAGATATGGCGAGATCGGCCGGGACTCGCGCCAGCGCGTCAGCGTTCGTGGGATTGAACCCGGCGGCCCGGCGAGCGGAGTCTCTTCCATCAACTCGCCGTTCGCGACCACACGTCGCACGCTCGGCGCGCGTACGGTCCACGTGACCGTTGCCTTGTCCGACGGGTGGTCAATGCTCGGGATCCAGTTCCGGGCGCGGTTGGGCCAGTTGTCTCCGAACGCGGTCCACCGGCCGCTACTGTCGGTTCGAATAATGAGCCCGTCCTTCGGCTCGCCGGCATACCGCACCGTGACGGAGAAGGAGTCGCCCACCACATGGCCAATGGGAATCCGCACCAACGAATCCGTTCTGGCGAACGTGACTGGCTTCTCGTCTACGAGCACGCTGTCGACTTTCAGCGCGACGAGGTCGAGGGCGAGTGTATCCACAGGGCCCCATCGACGCACGGTGAGCACCGCGCGACCGGCGATCGATGTCCCACGCTCCGGGAGGTCGAGCGTGATCGCATAGTCCGTCACGTCGATGCCCGGCCGGTACGGCAGGGGTCCGCCTCCCTGACCGATCGCCGTCGACGTAGTCGTTAGGCACGACACGACTCCCGCGATGATGGACAGTGTGAAGCGGTTCCGTCGAATCGCGTTGCGCATTGTTATCGCTGAAGAATGTGGTACACCACGAGGGCATTTGGCGGCTCGTACGACGCCGTTTGGGGGTCCGGCGCAATGGCAACGATGAACTGACCGTTCGCCGTCGCGGTCAGCGCAATGCCGGGGCCGACAATGTGTGGCGCGCGGACCCGCGCCCCGTCGTGCCCATACACGCGGATCCAGCCGTCCTCGCTCTCGATGTCCACGTCGCCAGCGCGGAATGCGCGCCGTTGTCGCATGTCGACCGCCGTTGATACGTCGAGGTTCGGCCCCTGGATCCATTGATGGCGGGCGAGCGACGTGGTATCGGTGACACCACGAGCCTGACCCGTTATCGGGTCGACCAGGCGCCAGCGCGATGCGGGCGCGTCATCGGCAATGACCTTCGGCGGCGCTCCAATCGCCAGCCGTGAGCCGTCGCGTGTCCACGCCACGCGCCACCCCTCGGCGATAGGAAGGCCGCCGGCTGCCGTTGCGGACGTATCCGTGGTGGGGGTTGGGCTGACGACGAAGGGTCGCGCAACTCCGTAGGCGGTGACCATCCCGCTCGTCGAGAACGCGTTCTTCCGGACGATCGATTCCATGAGACCGACGCTGCCAGCCAGTCGGTGCCATTCGCTCGGCGGGATGGAATCGGTCTCGCCCACATTCGTCGTATAGGCACGGGCGTACGCGACGCGCCGCCAGTTCGGCGCCGGCGCCACATCCCACACACTGTCACGTTGGACCGGAGGGTTTCCCTCGACGGCGAACACGAACCCGTTAGGCACCGGGTCGTTTTCGACGGCCCGCGGGTCCTCGACGACGAGCACCGCTCGGCGGTCGTCGCTCAGGATCCACCGCACCTCAGCCGACATCCCGTGACTCCCGTGGTTTACCGGGGTCATGCCCACGGCGAACGTCTCTCGGCTCGACCGCCGTCCGAGGAACACGGGATCGAGACCGGATTGCCGGAGCGAGTGTTCGACGAGCTTGGCCAGTTCAGCGTCGCCGGGCACGATCACGCGAACTGCCCACCCCGAATCACCGGTAGCTCGCCGCGCGGCCTCCGCGTCCCAGCCTTCGCGGGCCAGCGAGTCCGCGAACGCGGCCGCCCCATTGGAGTCCGGCGCGAGCGTCACGCGTATCAGCGCGCCGGTTCGCACCCCGGAGGCGCCGGTCGTAGCGGCCGAATCGGTACCGGCGCGGCCGCGTTCGCCGCGGACACAGGCTGCCGCGAGAATGGATGCGCCGACCACCCACGCAGCTCTCGCGAGCCGCGCGATGCGCCGACGTGCCCGGCGCCTAACGAGCTTCGGTGCGCGTGACGCGGTAGATCGCGCCGGCAGCGTCGTCGGATATGAGCAGCGATCCATCCGTATACACCACCAGATCGACAGGGCGGCCCCACCGGCGGCCGTTCGGCCCCTGCCATCCCGTAATGAAGTCCTCGTACGACACCGGCTTCCCATCGCGAATCCGGATCCGCACCACCTTCGCCCCGGTCGGCACCGATCGGTTCCACGAACCGTGGAACGCGACCACCGCATCGGCTCGCCAGTCGGCCGGGAACATGGTCGCCCGATCCAGGAACGTGATGCCTAACGGTGCCGAATGGGCCTGCATCTCCAACGCCGGCGGGATCGTTCGGGCGCATCGTGCCGGATCGTGGAAGTCCCGGTCCGGACTCGGGATCCGATTCCCGTAACAATACGGCCAGCCGTAGTCCCCACCGTCTTGCAGGATGTTGATTTCTTCGGGCGGCAGGTCCTCGTGCTCCGGCTCGATATTGTCACGTTCGTTCTGCGTGACCCAGATCTGTTTCGTGACCGGATTCACAGCGATACCCACCGCGTTGCGGAGTCCGGACGAAAATACGCGCCCGTTGCCGCCGTTTGCGTCGTACCGCATCACAGCGGCGCGATCGGGCGTCTTCTCCACGCACATGTTGCAGGTCGATCCGATCGTGACGTACATCGCGCTGTCGGGCCCGAACACAATGGACCGGCTCCAGTGTCCCCCGCCGGCACTGTACGAGTTGACACGCTCCGGTGGCCCCGACGCCGTGCCGTTCGCCCCGAGCCGGACGCGAACGACGCCGTCAGTGTTGGCGATGAAGAGGTATCCGCCGTGGAACGCGAGACCATGCGGGCGATTGAGGCCCGAGACGGCCATCGTCTGCGACTCGGCCTCGCCATTGTGATCTGCGTCGACCAACCGAACAACCTCACCGGCTTCCGGCCGGCTGGCGTACACCGCTCCATCGGGCGCGACCGCCATGAATCGCACACCGCTAACCTTCGCGTACTCCGCGATCGTGAACCCCGGCGGGAGTGTGAGTCGGCTGCGCAGCGCGTCCTGAGCCTTGCTGCTTGATGGCGCACACGCCGCAGTGACGGCGACGACGACGGCAATCTCGCTCAGTCGCACAGGCAAGTCCTCGTGGTCGGATGGTCTCGAACAGCGTGGAGCGTACACGCGATGCTCCCGACCGACAACCCCAATTCGGACCGCTTGCGAGATTCCTGACTTCGTGGCGCGCCAAAACGCGCGATGTGCAGGACGCTAGATACGAACGCGGTTCCGGCCTTCCGCCTTGGCGCGATAGAGTGCCTGGTCGGCACGCATGAACAGGTCCTCCACCGTCGCGACCCGGGGCGCGGGGAACGTCGCTACTCCGATGCTTGCTGTCACCTGCAGAGTGGGTCCGTCATCGACCGAGAACGGATGCATCTCGATCCGCTCGCGTATGCGCTCGGCGAACGCGACGGCACCTTCCTCGCGCGTTTCGGGGAGGACGATCACGAACTCCTCACCGCCATATCGGGCGACGAGGTCGACACTTCGCACTTCGTGCTGCAGCAGCTGCGCCAGCGCCATGAGAACGTCGTCGCCGACGAGGTGTCCGTACGTGTCGTTGATCCGCTTGAAATGATCGATGTCGATCATGAGCAGCGTGACCATTGAATCGTAGCGGCGTGCGCGCTCGAGCTCCGCGTTCAACCGATCCGTCAGCGCTCGGCGGTTGAGTGCATCGGTGAGCGGGTCGGTCTGCGCGAGCGCCTCGAGACGGCGATTGTCCGCCCTCGTGCTCTCCATCATGTCGGCGCGCTGGACCGCCGCCACGGCCGCGCGAACGACGGTGTCGGCAAACGAGACGTCGTCTTCTCGAAGCGGACGCTCGTCCTCGCCGCGCCGAAGGAAGAACACTCCCGACTGTCGGGCGTCCGCGAGTGAAAACGGCATCGCGATCACGGACCGAATCGGCACGCGCGTGCCCTCTTCCTGCCACCGCTCGCGAATGTCCGCGTACAATGGGCTCGAATGAACGTCCTCCACGAGCACAGGCTGGCCAGTGTCGAGCGCAGCGCGGATCTCAGGGTAGCGATCGAGGTTCAGCTCGAAGTTCTTGACGAGCGCATGCTCGAACGACGCCGCCACGATCCCGACCCTGTCTCCCGGCCGGGCGAGAATGACCGAGCATCGGGTGAGGTCGAGCGCACGCGCCACTCGCCGCGCCAGCACGTGATAGATCTCGTTCGAGGTGAGATCTCCCGTGACTTCGCGGAGAATGTCGACGAGCTTCCGTCGGCTATCTGCTTCCGCCCTCGCGCGTGCGAGCTCCTCCTCGGTCACACGCAGTGACTCGTAGGCGGATCGAAGAATGGCTCGCATGCGAAGCTGCGCCTGAATGCGCGCGAGGAGCTCACGAACGCGAAACGGTTTGCGAACGAAATCGGATGCCCCAAGGCCGAGTGTCTTGACCGCGGCCTCTTCGGGCGGCAGCGACGAGATCATGAGCACCGGCATGTCGCGCCACCGAGCGTCGTTCTTGATGCGCTCGAGCAGCTGGAAGCCATCCACATCCGAGAACATGACGTCGAGAAGGAGCAGGTCGGGCGTGCGCTCCTCGAGGAGTGCCATGAGGTCGCGGCCACTCGTCGCTGAACCGACGTCGTAGCCGTGCTCCTTGAGCACCCACGTCATGGTCTGGAGAATCGCCGGATCGTCGTCGGCGATGACGATGCGCGCGCTAGCCATCGCGAGGTGGGCCCTCGGCGGCTGGACTGGCGGGCATCGAGTGGGAGGCGTGCACGAGTGAGAAATGGGAGCGCGTACGAGGTCGGAGTCAGGTACTGAACGGCAGGGCTCGCTGGTGCATACCCCGAGCCTTCATTCTTCGCTGCTAAGTGCTTGCAGTATAGCCGATTACCTTGGCGCCGAACTCTTCCATTTTGCGCAGCGTGGCGTCGTGACCACAGTCGTGTCGCGTACCAACCTCGCCTGACGACAGCGCCAGCCCCGGGTCACGTGAAACCTGTGACGCGAACGGGGCCTGCCTTCAGGCAGGCCCCGCCACGCCTGGGAGGATGTGGCCTGCGCGCTATTCCTCGTCCGGCGCAACACCGAGTGGCTCGTCGGCTTCTTCGCCCTCGCTGTCGCCCTTGTCCTCAACCACCACGCGAGCGACGGCCGTTACAGCATCCCCATCGTCCAGGGACACGAGACGCACGCCCTGCGCGTTCCGGCCGGTGACGCGGACCTGATCGACCGACGACCGGATGACGATCCCACCCCGAGTGATCAACATGATCTCGTCTTCGGGCAGGACCTCCATCAGCGCGACGACGTCGCCCGTCTTTTCCGTGCGGTTGACGGTCAGGATGCCTTTGCCACCCCGCTTCTGCACTCGGTAGTCATCGATGTGGGTGCACTTGCCCAGTCCCTTCTCGGTGACCACCAGCAGCGTGGCTTCGCGTTTGATCACGACCATACCAACCACGCGATCGTCGGGTCGGAGCTCGATGCCCTTCACGCCCGTCGTGTCACGACCCATGTCGCGCACGTCGCTCTCATGGAACCGCACCGACAGCCCGTGCTTCGTCGCGATCACGATGTCGTTCGTCCCGCTGGTCACCTGCACGTCGATCAGCTCATCGCCCTTCTCGATCTTGATCGCCTTGATGCCGTTGGCGCGTGGGTTCGAGTACTCGCTCAGCTTCGTCTTCTTGACCGTTCCGTCCTTCGTGCAGAAGAGCAGGAAGCTCTCGTCATTGAACTCGCGTACCGGGACGATTGCCTTGATCTGCGTGTCCGGCGTGACGTTGATGAGGTTGACGATCGGCTTGCCCTTGGTCGCGCGACCGGCCTGGGGCAGCTCGTGCACCTTGAGCCAGAAGCACCGGCCGTCCTCGGTGAAGATCAGCAGGTAATCGTGTGTGCTCCCGATGAAGAGCCGCTCGATGAAATCGAGCTCCTTCAGGTCCGCCCCGCTCGAGCCGCGTCCACCACGACGTTGCCGGCGATACGTTGTCACTGGCGTGCGCTTGATGTAGCCGGTGTGCGAGATCGTCACGACCATGTCCTCTTCGGCGATCAGATCCTCGATCGTGAACTCGCCCTGGTCGCTCGTGATCTCGGTGCGCCGCTCGTCGCCGTACGTCTCGGCGATTTGCTGGAGCTCGTCCTTCATGACCTTCAGGCGCTTCGGCTTTGAATCGAGCAGTGCGCGGAGCTCCTTGATGAACGCGCGGACTTCCTTGAGCTCGGCGTCCAGTTTCTCGATCTCGAGGCCGGTCAGCTTCGCGAGCCGCATGTTGAGGATCGCCTCGGCCTGACGCTCCGAGAGCTTGAACCGCTTCTGCAGCTGGGCGCTCGCCTTGGGCGTGTCCTCCGCCTTGCGGATGACCTTGATCACCTCGTCGATGTTGTCGACGGCGATCTTGAGACCGTCCAGGATGTGCTCGCGCTCGAGCGCCTTATCGAGCTCGTACTGCGCCCGCCTGACGATGACCTCGTGACGGTGCGTGACGTAGTGCTCGAGCACTTGCTTGAGGCCCATGACCTTCGGCACGAGCTGACGCGTTTGCGCGTCGGGCACGAGGGCCAGCATGATCACGCCGAACGTCGCCTGCATCGTGGTATGCTTGTACAGCTGATTCAGCACCACGCGCGGAATCGCATCGCGCTTGAGCTCAATGACGATCCGGGTCGTGTCCGACGACTCGTCACGCAGGTCGCTGATCCCCTCGAGCTTCTTGTCGCGCACCAGCTCCGCGATGTCCTTCACGAGGTTGGCGCGGTTCACCTGGTACGGCAGCTCGGTCACCACGATCTGCGACTTGCTCGAGGTCTCTTTTTCCTCGATGACCGCGCGCGCGCGCATGACGATCTTGCCACGCCCGGTTTCCTGATAGTCCTTGATCCCGTCGCGCCCGTAGATATAGGCACCCGTTGGAAAATCCGGCCCTTTCACCATCTTGCGGATGTCGCCTAACGCGAGATCCGGATTGTCGATCAGCGCGATGGTCGCGGTGATCACTTCCTTCAGGTTGTGCGGCGGAATGTTCGTCGCCATGCCGACCGCGATGCCTGACGAGCCGTTGACCAGCAGGTTCGGGAACCCAGCCGGAAGGACCTTGGGCTCGGTCAGATGATCATCGAAGTTCGGCGCGAAGTCGACCGTATTCTTGTCGATATCCGCCAACAGCTCGGTCGCGATTCGCATGAGCCGCGCTTCGGTGTAGCGATACGCGGCAGCGGGGTCGCCGTCCATCGAGCCGAAGTTGCCCTGCCCGTCCACCAGCGGATAACGCAGCGAGAAGTCCTGCACCATGCGGACGAGCGCATCGTACACTGCGCCGTCGCCGTGCGGGTGGAATCGGCCAAGCACGTCGCCCACGACCGTCGCCGACTTCTTGAACGGCCTGTTCGGCAGGAGGCCGAGGTCGTTCATCGCGTACAGAATGCGCCGGTGTACGGGCTTGAGTCCGTCGCGCACATCGGGCAGCGCGCGCGAGACGATGACGCTCATCGAGTAATTGATGAACGACTCTTTGATCTCCTCGTCGATGAGACGCGGGAGAATGCGTTCGCGATTACTTGGGCCGGTCATGAGTCCTGCAGGAGGGAAATGCGGAGGGATTTTCAGTAGCTGAAGTATACCCGAAGGATAAGCGAATCGCAACGTGCGCCGCCGCTTGTAAATCCCTTTGCCGCAACGTATTACGAACGAATTCGCCAGTTGCTGGCGCGCACGGGGATCACCTCTGTTCTGTGAGACGACGCACAGGCCTCGGACGCAAAGCAAACTCTTCCGTAAAAGGCTAGGAATCAGAAAAAAGAGAGCCGGAAACGGTGACTCCTTGCAAGTCCCTGTTCCCGGCTCCCCGTTCCCTGCTCTCGGTGTCTATCGCCCGTACTTCTTCATGATCGCCTTGAGGCGGTCGACTGGCAGCGCGTACACCCGAAGGTCATTTGCCCCGGTCATCGTGTCGGCCGCGAGCATGGCGTTGACGATCGCCTCTTCGGTGGCTTGTGCTGTCGCGCTGAAGAGCGGGGTCATTCGCGGGTTCGAGAGCATTCGAACCGAAATGGTATCCGCGGCGCCCGCCGCCGCCGGATTGGCGGTCGAAAACGCGATGAAAATGTCGCCGGAACCATTGCCACCGAAGCCTCCCGATCGGCCGACTCCCAGGGCTACGCGAGTTGCGATCCGCTTCAGCTGGTGCGGAAGCAAAGGGGCGTCGGTCGCGACCACGACGATGATTGACCCCATGTCCTCGTCGTCTCGCGTCGTTCCCGCTGGGGCGTCGCATGGTCTTCTTTGACCCGGCGCCGGCGGATTCGGAAGCGGGTCGTGATTGGCGATGCATGGCTGAAGGTCGGTGATCTCCTCGCCGACGGGCACGCCCGCGATGCGCAGGTCTCGACGCGCTCCGAAATTGCACTGCACGAGCACACCGACCGTGTACCCGCCCTGTTCTGGCAGCAGCTTTCGCGACGCGGTGCCGATCCCGCCCTTGAAGCCGAGACACACCATTCCCGTACCGCCGCCAACGGCACCTTCCAGTACAGGCCCACTCTTCGCTCCATCGAGGGCGGTGATCACGTGCTCCGGCTTGACGTGAAAGCCGTTGATGTCGTTGAGCCCACCATCGTAGGTCTCGGCGACAATTGGCAGCCCCCACGGCTGCATTCCCGGTTTCCCGACCTGCCATTGCAGAATCGCGTCGCGCACGACACCAACGCTGTGCGTGTTCGTGATCGCAACGGGTCCCTCGAGGATGCCGGACTCCTGAAGCCACGTGGTCCCGGTCATCTCGCCATTCCCGTTCAGCGTGAACCACGCACCGAAGACGGGATCCGGGTTCGCCTTGCCGCGAGGATGAATGACGGTGACGCCCGTTCTGACGGGCCCCTTGCCAACCACGAGCTTCCCACTTCCGGAGATCAGTGTGGTGTGACCTACCTCCACACCCGCTACGTCGGTGATCGCGTCGAGCGGACCAGCGGTCCCCCCGATTGGTAAGGCCAGGTCGCGGGCCCGCGGCTTTGTGCTGGCCGCTGATTGTGCCTGCACCGCCGACGCGCTAACGGCGAGCGCGACAACCAGACCGAGTCCGAAACGCCACTGTCGTTTCATAGACGGGAGCCTCTCCACATGCCCATTTCGAGCCGGACGCGGCGTTAGGCGATACTCCGCCTAACGCAGCGTCCACGATGTTTACGCCACGGCCTTGATTGCGGCGCCGATGGTGCCCACGAGCTCGTCGATCTGTGCCTTCTCGATGATCAGCGGCGGCGAGAGCGCAATGATGTCGCCGGTCACGCGGGCGAGAACGCCGCGATTGAAGCAATCCACGAAGACCTCGAAGCCTCGTGCGCCCGGTGCCCCCGCCCGCGGCTCCAGCTCGATCCCGCCCACGAGGCCGAGGTTGCGGATGTCCACGACGTGAGGAAGGCCGCGCAGCGAGTGCAGGGCGTTTTCCCAGTACGGCGCCAGGCTTGCGGCCCGCTCGAACAGGCCCTCGGTCTCGTACACGTCGAGGGTCGCGAGACCGGCCGCCGCTGCCAGTGGGTGCCCCGAGTACGTATAGCCGTGGAAGAGCTCAATGCCTGCCGGCGTCGCGTTGACGACCGTGTCGTAGACGGCATGTCGCACGAACACGGCACCCATCGGAACCGCGGCATTCGTTAGGCCCTTGGCCACGGTCATGAGGTCCGGAACGACACCGAAGTAATCGGCGGCGAACGGGGTCCCCAACCTGCCGAATCCCGTGATGACCTCGTCGAAGATGAGCAGGATGCCGTGTTTGTCGCACAGCTCGCGAAGACGCTTGAGGTACCCCTTCGGCGGAATGAGCACACCCGTCGAACCCGCCATGGGCTCGACGATCACTGCGGCGATGGTGTCGGCGCCCCGCTCGCGAACGATCCGCTCCAGGTCGTCGGCGAGCTCCGCACCGTGGGTGGGCTCTCCACGAGTGAATGCGTTGCGCGAGATGTCGTGCGTATGTGGCAGGTGATCGACCTGTGGCAGTAGCTGCGCCATGTATGCTCGCCGATTCGGCTCGATCCCGCCAACGGAGATTCCGCCAAATCCAACGCCATGATATCCGCGCAAGCGCCCGACGAACCGAACGCGCTGCGTCTCTCCCTTCGACTGGAAATAGGCCATCGCGATCTTCAGGGCGGAGTCGACAGCCTCTGACCCGGAGTTCGCAAAGAAGACGTGGTCGAGATCACCCGGCAGCATCTCCGCCACGCGCTCCGCGAGCGCGAAGCTGTACGGATGCCCCATCTGGAAGCCCGGCGCGAAATCGAGCGTCGCCGCAGCCTCCTGCACCGCGCGCACGATCGGTTCGCGACAGTGGCCGGCATTCACGCACCAGAGGCCAGCCGTCCCATCGAGCACACGTCGTCCGTCGACCGACGTGTAGTACATACCGCTGGCCGTCGCGAGCAGTCGTGGTGCGCGCTTGAAGGCTCGGTTGGCCGTGAACGGCATCCAGAGCTCCTCGAGCGAGAGCTCGGACCCGAGAACGTTGGCGATCGTCGCAGTTTCGGTCATGGTCAATCATCCTCGTCGTGACAGCTGTTCACTGTTCCCGGTTCCCCGTTCCCGGTTCCCTCTATTCCCGATTCCCGATTCCCTACTCCCGACTATTCCGGGCCATCCCCCGCCCCAAGCACTTGATTCCCCTCGGCTTCTTGTTCGTCGGCCAGCTCCGACTCTCGCTCCGCCGCAGCGATCGCATCACGCTCCGCTTTGTATCGCTCGTACCACGCACGAGTGATCTCGCCGGCCAGTTCACGGTTCCCGAGACCGAACGACAAAGCCAGCGCCAACGCGACCGCGCCGAAGAGAATCGCGAACGCGGTGACCACGATCTCGTTCGCGATCCCAAGCTGTTGAAGCGCCATGAAGATCGCGAGGAGGATCACGCCCCACCGTCCCACCCGCGCGAGAGTCGGCCCGCCTTGAATCGCGCCCGCCGACGCCAGGATCAACCCGCCGACGAATCGGCCAAGCACGATCCCGACGATGAGCAACACGATCGCAGCCATCATGCTCGGGATGTAGCTCACGAGCTCCGAGAACACGTCGGCAAGCGTCTCCATGCCGAGCGCATTCGCCGCGATCATGATCACCACGAACATCACGAACCAGAACACCAGGTTCGCCAGGACGCGCGAGGGATTTAAGTGAGATCCCGATCGCTCGACGGCCTGCATAACGCCGCCGCGCTCGAGCAGGTAGTTCAGCCGCATGCGACGCAGCACGCGCTCGGTGCCGCGCTCGATGAGCTTCGCCAGCAAATAACCGGCGAATAGGATGATGAGCGCTCCGAAGAGCGCGGGGACGAATTCGGCGAACTGCGCGAAGCTGCTTTGCAGTCGCTCCAGAAAAGTCATGCGTGAGCTCCGGGCCGATTGCGCGTCACGTACGCAAACGCAAACGAAGTCGTAAAGGTTCGCAGCTGCTCAATTCCGTGTTCCCCGTTTCACATCGAAGATGGCGCTTCGATGGCATTTCGGGCAGATGAGCCATTCACGCCGTCGGGCGTACCCGAGGCCGAAGGAGCCACCGCCGATACTGCGGGTGGACAGGGCGACACCACACCGCGGGCACTCCGGCGCCCGGCCGGCCGCGACCGCGATCCGAATGTCGCGCTGCTCGTCATTCGTGAATTGGGCCGGGTCCGAGGTCACGAGTCCGATATCGTAACGACCACCTTGCCGAACTGCTCGCCGGACTTCAGCCTCGCAAACGCGTCAGCCCCGCGCTCGAGCGGGAACTCGGAGTCGATCGGTGGGAATAGCCGGCCCGCCCTGAGCTCGTCCACCACTGCGGTGAACTCCGAGTCACTGCCCATGGTCGAGCCCATGATGGTCCACTGGTTCCAGAAGAGGCGACGGATATCCGTCTGAACCATCGGTCCGGAGGTTCCACCACACGTCACCAGTCGGCCCCGCTTTCCGAGCGATCCGAGCGACGATGCCCACGTCGCCTCACCGACGCAGTCAAGAACGACGTCGACGCCACGCTTCCCGGTCCGCGCACGGATTTCCCGCGCCACATCCTGGGTTCGGTGGTTGAGCACCTCGTCAGCGCCTAACAAACGCGCACGCTCGAGCTTCGCATCGCTGCCCGACGTCACCCACACGCGGGCACCAAGCAACTTCGCGATCTGGAGCGACGCGAGCGCAACCCCCCCGCCAATCCCGCGAATCAGGACCTCCTCGGTCGCGCGAACGTTCGCGCGCGTGACAACCATCCGCCACGCAGTGAGTGTGGTAAGGGGAAATGCGGCAGCAGTGACGAAGGGAATGCTAGTGGGAATCGGCAGCACGTTCGCAGCGGGCACAACGAGATACTCGGCCAGCGTACCGGGTCGGTGCTCCCCGAGAATCGCGTACTTGAGACACAGTGGATTGTCTCCCGTGCGACAGTATTCGCACGTGCGATCGCTCACGCCCGGGTTGACCGTGACGCGGTCTCCCACGCTTACCGAGCTCACCTCCTCACCAATCGCATCCACAACTCCAGTGCAATCCGAACCGAGTATCCACCCCGGCGTGATGTGCACCCCCGGCACTCCTTTCACCACCCAGAGGTCGAGATGGTTCAGCGCGGCCGCGCAAACGCGAACCCGCACGTCGTCAGGGGCCACGAGCGCGGGGGCGGGTGCGTCGGTGCGGAAACGCAGTTGATCGAGCTCGCCATGCGCGTCGATCGTCAACGCTCGCACGAACTTCCTCGACGGTTATATTCCGCGAAAACTGGCCCCTCGCGATGGCGTCTACATGTCGCGGTTCTTCGCGACACGTTGCTTCCGCACGCGCGCGCGTTCCGGGCAGCCCACCCAATACCGGTCACTGGATTCGCGTAATGATTTCGATCAAGGTGCCCCCTCTCGGAGAATCGATCGTCGAGGCGACGGTCGCTCGATGGCTCAAGAAGGAGGGGGATGCGGTCGCCGCAGGCGACACACTGGTCGAGTTGGAGACGGATAAAGTTACCGTCGAGGTGCCCGCGCTCAAGGCGGGGGTGTTGGCGCGCCAGGTGAAGCACGACGGTGATGTGGTTGCGGTCGACGATGTTCTCGGTGAGATCGACGAGTCGGCCAGCGGCACGCCGCAGGCGCCCGCGCGAACGGCGCCGGCCGCGGAATCCGCCACGCCCCAGCGTGCCGCCTCCAGCGCCGCGCCGTCACCGGCTGCAGCCTCGGAGGTACGAGCGTCGCCGGCCGCGAAGCGTGTTGCTGCTGAATCCGGTGTCGACCTCGCTGCCATCGCGGGAACGGGCCGAGGTGGCGTGGTCAGCAAGCCCGACGTGATCGAGCAGGCTGGCGGGGCTCCGGACGGGGCCCGTGGGGATGGTAACGCTGCGCCGCCGGCTCGCCGAACCGAGGAGGCACCGCCTCGCGTACCCGCGGTGCCGCCAAAGCCCCCCGCTGCGCCAGGCGGAACGCGCGAGACACGCGAGAAGATGTCGACTAGGCGAAAGCGCATCGCCGAGCACCTTCTCGAAGCACAACACGCGACCGCTCACCTCACGACGTTCAACGAGATCGACATGTCGGCGGTGAGCGCCCTTCGAGAGCGAATCAAGGAGCGCGTCGAAAAGGAGCGCGGCGTGAAATTGAGCTTCATGCCTTTCTTCGTGAAGGCGGCGTGCCTCGCGCTCGAAGCATATCCCGTCGTCAACGCGCAGATCGACGGCGACTCCATTGTGTACAAGCATTACGTGAACATGGGCATCGCCGTCGCGTCCGACGCGGGCCTCGTCGTTCCGAACATCAAGGACGCCGATCGAAAAGGAATGATCGAAGTCTCGAGCGACATCACAGCGCTCGCGAAGCGCGCGCGCGATGGGAAGCTCACGATGGATGACCTCACTGGCGGAACGTTCACGATCACAAACGGCGGCGTTTTCGGATCACTCGTGTCGACGCCGATCATCAACTACCCGCAGGTCGGCATCCTCGGCCTGCACAAGATTCAGGATCGCCCGATCGCGTTGAATGGCAAGGTCGAGATTCGGCCGATGATGTATGTCGCGCTCTCGTACGACCACCGAATCATCGACGGCCAACAGGCAGTGCTCTTCCTCGTTCGCGTCAAGGAATTGATGGAGGATCCTGCGACTATGCTGATCAACTAGCGGAGAGTCGACGACGATTCATGGCCCGAGCTCGCGCGAGCTCGGGCCTTTTTTTCGATATTGCCACGGTTTTGTGTGCAGTCGTTTCGGACTCTGTCAGTTTCCTGTAAATGGCAAACCCTTTTGCCCGTCGCTGCATCAAATTGAGCAGAGATCGAGAGACAGGCGCGCGTTGCCGTTGCGACTGTCCGGGCGGCCTCGACCGAGTGGTCTCGCCGAGCGCCGACACTTTTGAGTGGGATGCGCGTAGTGAGCGGTGACAGGAGTACCGAGATGGGCAAGTCTTCGACTTCATTCGCATTCACGCCAATTCCACCCGCGCGTGGTTTCCGCCCGCCGATCATGTCGGCTCTCGCGGGCGTCTGGCGTGGTCACCTGATGGCTGCTGACGAGGATGTCAGCATTCCATTCACCCTGATCCGAGACGCGTCGATCGACGCCTCTGTGGTTGGACGGTTCCTGTTCTTCATGACCAAGGACGTCCCACCGACCGGCGTGAAGCTGCTCGAGGCGAGCCAGAGCACGTTCGTCGCAATGATCGGTCCGTACTTCGATCCACGAGAGAACGCCGAGGTGGTCACCGTGTTCGAGGGACGTCGCGTCGAGGGAAAGATCTCGGGCAAGTTCAACACGCGACTCGTTCGCGGGTACCGCCCGGTCCGCGCCGGAAAGTTCGTTGCGATCCGCGAGGACTCTAAATAGCACGGTTGACGGTTGCTCCAGAGGGAGTAGCGGGTACGGTCGCCTTCGGTTGCCGTACCCGCTACTTTTTTTTACTCCCTCTGGCTCTGCTGAAAATGGCAAATGCAAGTGAAATGGCCGACGTCGTCGTGATCGGCGGCGGCCCTGGTGGATACGTCGCGGCAATCCGCGCCGCACAGCTCGGGTTGAAGACGGTCTGCGTCGAGATGGACAAGACACTCGGCGGAACGTGCGTGAACGTCGGCTGTATTCCGTCGAAGGCGCTCCTGCAGTCGTCAGAGCATTTCGAGTTCGCACGCCTCCACGCGCGGGAGCACGGCATCAACTTCGAGGGCGTGACGGTCGATCTGGCAACGATGATGAGCCGCAAAGTCGACGTCGTCGCACAGAATACCCGAGGCGTCGAGTTCCTCTTCAAGAAGAACAAGGTGACGTGGGCCAAGGGTCGTGGCACCCTGCGCGCGAACAACGCCGTCGAGGTGGTCGGGGCCGACGGATCTGTCACGACCTACGAGGCCCGGAACGTCATCATCGCAACGGGATCGGTTCCGATCGAGCTGCCGTTCCTCAAGGTCGACGAACAGCGAGTGCTGTCGAACATCGGCGCCTTGTCGATTGGCGAAGTGCCGAAGCACCTCGTCGTGATCGGCGGTGGAGTCATAGGACTGGAGCTCGGATCGGTCTGGCGGCGGCTCGGTGCGAAAGTCACGGTTGTGGAGCTCATGCCGACGATTCTGCCTGGCATGGACGCCGATATCGTGAAGGAAGCCGACAAAGTGTTCCGCAAGCAGGGGCTCGAGATTCGCGCCGGGACGAAAGTCGTCGGCGCGACGGTCGAACAGGACCGCGTGCTCGTGCAAACCGAGAAGGATGGTGCCGCGGAAACGCTCGAAGCCGACTACGTGCTGCTTTCCATCGGGCGCCGGCCATCGCTCACTGGCATCGACGCGGCGGCGCTCGGGCTGAACGTCGGCCAACGCGGAGAAGTCATCGTCGATCACGCCATGCGCACCAACCTGCCAGGCGTGTTTGCGATCGGCGACGTTGTTGGAGGAAAGCTGCTCGCGCACAAGGCAGAGGACGAAGGCGTCATCGCCGCGGAAGTCATCGCTGGCAAGCCGTCGGAGATGCACTACCGATCGATGCCGTCCATCGTCTACACGTGGCCCGAGATCGCCACCGTTGGTCTCGCGGAACACGAGGTCAAGGAGAGCGGCCGCGAATACAAGGTCGGAAAATTTCCGTTCTCCGCAAATGGCCGTGCGCGCACCATGGGCGAGACCACTGGCTTCGTGAAGTTCATCGCCGACGCAAAGACCGACGAGCTGCTCGGCGCGCACCTCATAGGGCCTAACGTGTCGGAGTTGTGCGCGGAGGTCGTCCTCGCGTTCGAGTACCGCGGGTCATCCGAGGACATCGGTGTCACCGTGCACTCGCACCCCACGCTGTCCGAAGCAGTGAAGGAAGCGGCGCTGGGTGTCCTCGGCCGCGCCATCCACCTGTAGGCGCGTCTGCGGGGATGCCACGGTTTCGCACCGTTCTATTCGATTGCGATTCGACGTTGTCGGCGATCGAGGGTATCGATGAGCTGGCCGTTCACTGTCGAGACGACGTCGAACAGCTCACCGACGCCGCGATGCGCGGGCGCATCCCGCTCGAGGAAGTGTACGGACGCCGGTTGCAGCTCGTACAGCCAACGCGCGCTCGTGTGGAAGCGCTCGGCCGCGAATATGTCGCGCGGCTCGTGCCTGACGCCGCCGACGCCGTAGCGGCATTGCACGCAGCTGGCGTGGAAGTTCGCATCATTTCTGGAGGACTGCTCCCTGCGGTGCTTGCGGTTGCTCGGGCTGTGGGTGTTGATGCAGGCCGCGTAGCCGCGGTAGACATCAGGTTCAACGCCGACGGATCGTACGCCGGTTTCGACACGACATCGGCATTGACGATGTCGGGCGGGAAGCTCACCACGATCGAGCGATGGGGCGTCGACCGCCCCGCGATGATGGTGGGCGACGGCACGACCGATCTCGAGGCAAAGCCGGCGGTCGATTTCTTCCTTGCGTTTGCTGGCGTTGTTGAGCGCCCAAACGTCGTCAACGCGGCGGACGCCGTGGTGCGGGCGAATTCCCTCGCGCCGGTGCTTCCTCTCGTGCTGAACGCTGACGAGCTTCTTCATACTTCCCATCACACGCTGTACGAGCGGGGCGTCGCGTTGAACGCGGCCGTCTCGACTCGCTAACCCGAATCAATTGGCTTCAATGACGGCAAAACCGAGCGCGGGCGTAGCGCCAAGCCCCTCCTCCAGCAATCACGATCGCGGATTCGGTCGCTTCTTCCTGCCCGGACCAACGGAAGTTCGGCCCAGCATCCTCCAGGAAATGCTACGGCCGATGATAGGGCATCGCGGCAAGGGGATGGAGGACCTCATTGCGGGCATCGAGCCGGATCTCCAATACGTCTTTCGGACGAAGCGTCCTGTGTACATCGCGAGCTCCTCGGCAACGGGGCTCATGGAAGGCGCTATCAGAAACGGCGTGCGGTCACGCGTTCTGTGCCTCGTCAATGGCGCGTTCAGCGAGCGCTTTTTTCAGATCGCCCGCGCATGCGGCGTCGAAGCGGAAGCCCTCACGGTTCCGCTCGGCCAGGTGCACACCCCTGACATGCTCGAGGCAGCGCTCAAGCGCGGAAAGTTCGATGCCGTGACGGTTGTTCATTCCGAGACATCGACCGGCGCGCTCAACCCCATCGCCGAGCTCACCCAGGTCGCTCACGCTGCCGGCGACGTCGTAATCCTGGTCGATAGTGTGAGCGGGATGGCCGGCGCGCAGGTCGAGACCGACGCATGGGAGCTCGATTTCGTTCTGACCGGCTCGCAGAAAGCGTTCGCGATTCCGGCAGGTCTGGCCTTCGCCGCAGCCCGGGACAACGTGATCGAGCGCGCGAAGGCGAAGACGGACCGAGGCATATACTTCGATCTGATCGAGTATCACAAATCGATTCAAAAGAACCAGACACCGAACACGCCGGCGCTGTCTCTGTTTTATGCGCTGGCTGCGCAGCTCGCCGACATTCGGCGCGAGACGATCGAAGGGAGGTGGCAGCGTCACGCGGCAATGGCCCAACGTACCTGGGATTGGGTGGGTGAGGTTCGTGACGCGGGAGTTCCGATCTCCGTTCTAGCGCCGGAGGGCAGCCGGTCGCCGACGGTGACGTGCGTCTCGCTCCCGCCAACGCACACCGGAAGCGCCCTGACGTCAGCGATGAAGGCACGCGGATTCGTGATCTCGGCAGGCTACGGTTCGTTAAAGGACACCGGCATTCGGATCGGCCACATGGGCGATCACACGCTCGATGGGTTGAACGAAATGCTCGACACCTTGCGTGAGGTGCTCACCGCATGAGCCCCCAGTACCGAGTACTGGTTGCTGACCAGATTGCACTCGACGGTCTCACTCCGCTTCGCGATGACTCGCGCTTCGAGCTCATTGTCCGACCCGGCCTCAAGGGCGCGGAGCTGGCTGATGCCATCGGCGCGGCAGACGCCGTGCTCGTCCGCAGCGCCACGCAGATCACCCGCGAGTCCCTCGCCCGCGCCGATGGATTGAAAGTGATCGGGCGTGCGGGCGTCGGCGTGGATACGATCGATGTGGACGCAGCGACGGAGCGAGGGATTGCGGTGCTGACTGCTCCCGCCGGGAATACGATTTCCGCCGCCGAGCTGACCTTCGCGCTCACCCTGGCACTGGCGCGTCGCGTAAGCGCAGCCGACCGATCCATGAAGGCCGGGCAGTGGGACCGCAAGAGCTTCAGCGGCACCGAGCTCTATGGAAAGACGTTAGGCCTCGTCGGCGCGGGACGCATCGGCGGCGAGGTCGCGAAACGCGCACGCGCATTCGGCATGCAGGTGTTGGCGTTCGATCCATTCCTCATCGCCGAGCGCGCGATCGCGTTAGGTGTCGAGCGTGCGGAGCTGGACGATGTGTTGCGCCGGGCAGATGTGGTTTCCCTGCACGTGCCCCTGACCGACGCCACAACCGGCCTTCTCGGCGATCGCGAGCTCGGACTGATGAAGCGGACCGCGGTGATCGTCAACGCGGCGCGTGGCGGCGTCGTCAGCGAGGACTCGCTCGTTCGCGCCCTGCAGGAAAAGCGAATTGCGGGTGCGGCGCTCGACGTCTTCGAGCAGGAGCCGCTGCCTGCTGACCACCCGCTCCGCGCGCTTGATAACGTCGTCCTGACTCCTCACCTCGGCGCGTCTACCGCCGAGGCCCAGCAGAACGTCGCCGTCGAGATTGCCGAGGCGGTGCGCGCTGCGCTGGTCGACGGTGATCTCTCACGAGCTGTCAATGCGCCAGGTCTGGGCGGCGAGGAGATGCGTCGACTCCGACCGTTGCTCGACCTCGCGGAACGTCTCGGGATCCTCGCAGCAGCGCTCGCCGAAGGCGGCATGGCTCGTGTGGAGGTCCGGTACGCCGGTTCTGCACCGAATGGTCTGCGCCTGCTCACGGCAACCGCGGTCGCCGGAGCACTCTCCCGCGTCGTGGGCGAATCCGCCGTGAACACGGTGAATGCCCTTCACGTAGCATCCGCCCACGGAATCCGTGTCGATCAGATTCAACTCGACCGGCGCGACGGGTTCGCCGAGCACCTCGAGGTTCGAGCGGAGACCGACACGGCGGAGACGCGCGTCGCCGGGGCGCTGTTAGGCGATGCGCACCCGCGCCTCGTACGCATCGATGACTTCCGCGTCGACATGGCGCCACAGGGTACCCTCCTCATCCTCCGGAACCAGGACGTCCCCGGGGTGATCGGCCGAGTGGGATCGCTACTGGGCGATGCGGGCATCAATATCGCCGGGTACCATCAGTCGCGACTCGACGCCGGCGGTGACGCGCTCGCGGTAGTCAAGGTCGATGCCCGCATCGACCCGTCGATCGTCGACGCGTTAGGCAAGCTGCCCGAGGTGCACAGCGTCCGGCAAGTTCGCTTGGATCGCAGCTAGCCGGCACGCGGCCGGCATGCGTCAGCGGCGGTCGTCGGCTGTAACCTATCGCCTTGCGGTCGACGACGATCGCGCAGCGATGCGCGCGCTCGTCGAGCACGATCTGGCCGGAACACCGTACGCCACCGTGGCTGAATATTTTCTTCGCCTCGCGAGCGACGGCGCCGAGAACGAGTCGCGTGCTATTGTCGCTGAGCACGCGGGTGAGGTAGTGGGGTTCGTCCTCTTTGGCGAGGTGGCCGGCGCGATCGGCACCGGTCGCGTGCATTTCGTGAGCGTGACCGCCAGCGCGCGGCTGCATGCGATTGGCCTCGGTCTGTGCGAGGCGGCCGTTGCCGATCTCGCATCGAAAGGCACACGTGTCCTCGTCGCTGAAATCCCCGACGAGCCATTGCTCTCACCGGGCCGCGCATTGCTTGCTCGCTGCGGTTTCGCGGAGACCGCACGGGTGGCCGATTACTTTCGGGATAGAACGGATCTCGTTGTACTGCTCCGGCGTATCGACCGCGAGACGTAGAAAAACGCCGGCGGGGCAGTCGCGCCGCCGGCGTTCACATCGTCCGTCACGTGACCATCACCCGCGGCGGCACGCCCAGAGATGGCGTTGATCCGGCGTGAGAACATTGAGAATGGCCGCCTGCAGCGCTCGCTCGGCGTCCGCGACTCGGCGCTGAGGCTCGAGCGCCTGGGCGAGAATCGCGGCAACCTCATCGCGCGATTTGCCTGCTTGCCTGGCCTGCCTCGCGTCTTCGACGATCGATCGAATGAGGTCCAGATCCGGCTTGACGGCCGCGTAAAACCGTTGCTCGAGATCGCGGATCGCCGTGACCTGATCCTCTGTCAACTGGAGCGATCCGCGTCTGCAATCGCGCAGGCGATGGGCTTCGATCCACGCTCGCTGCTCCGGCGTGTATATGGCCCAGATGTCGGCCTGGAGTTTCCTGAACGCTGCGTTCAGCCTCGTCACGATCGGTGCGCCGGTGGCGAGAATCGCCCGCACCTCGTTGCGCGACTTGCCTGCACGAATCGCCGCTTTCGCTTCCTGCTCGATCGCACGCAGCGCGGCGATATCGGCTGCATTGGCAGCCATGAACGCTTCGTGCAGCGCACTGATTGCCGCCTTCTGTTCGGGGGTCAGCTTCAGCGCGTCCGGCAAAAGCGATCCGCCGATGCCCGCGGCGTCGATCGACGCCGCGGGACTCACCGCATAGTCGGGAATCAGGTCGACAACATCATCGGTCGTGGTTGCTGGCGAGACCGGCGTTGTCGATTTGTCGCACGCGGCCAGAACCGCGATCGCTCCAAGCAGCAGCACGAAACGAGCTTGCATAACGACTCCCTTCGGATGGCGTTGTCGTGCGGACACGATGCACGATGGGGTCGAGCACCGGGCCGTTCAAGCAAGGGGTGCTTCAACCGCTATCACACGAGGCTCGCCGAGTCAGACGTCGAAGGGCTTGCGGGTGTTAACAAGACAAAAAGGCCGATCCGATGACGGACCGGCCTTCTTTTGGGCTTGGAGGCGCGTCGATATCAGCGGAGTCGCATGCTGTTACCGATGGCGGCGCCGAGGGCGACCAGGCCGGCAGCCGCGGCGAGGGCCACGACCGGCGAAACCTGAATCGACTTCTTCCACCACGGCAGCGCGATCTGCGGAGCATCCGCAGGAAGCGCGGCCATGATCTGCGCCTTCACGTGCGCCGGCGTCACCATGTGACGGCGTCGCTCGGACTCCTCTTCGATACGCCGCCACAGGTCGACCTGGCGGGCAGATTCTGCACTGACTGCGACCGGCTCCGGCGCTTCGCCGTCGAGCCAGCGGTTGATCATCTCGGACGTCGCCGTTCCGCCAAGCGGAACTTCCCTATCGCTGAGCGGCTGCGCTTGCTCCGAGGCTCGGCGAGGGCGCTCGCGGCCAGCGTCGCCGCTGCCGTCGCGTGCGTTCAGGTTGTCAAGCATTATGCGTATTTCTCCTCTAGAAGAGCCTGGAGCGCCTCACGAGCGCGGTGAACGCGCATCTTCAGGGCCCCAACGGTGGTACCTAACAAATCGGCCATCTCCTCGTACGACCGCCCTTCGACGTGCTTCATCACGAATGCTTCTCGCAATGACGGCGCGAGAGTCATCAGTGCCTTGTCGAGATCCGAGCGGAGCTCGGTCCGGTCCAACTCCTCATCGGGAGTCGAATACCCCGAAGGCTGATCGTCTTCATCGTAGCTCAGGTGCGTGCGCCGAATGTTCTTCAGCCAGTCCTTGCACCCATTCGCTACGATCCGGAACACCCAGGCGTCGAAGCGTCCGCGCACCTCAGCGAGGTGTTGGTACGCCTTGATGAAAGACATCTGGAGGATGTCTTCGGCAACATCCGGGCTGCCGGTCATGCCCAACGCGTGGCGATACAGTGGGTCGCTGTATCGATTGATCAGAACCGAAAAGGCATCCCGGTTGCCCGCGAGGACTCGCGAGATGATGTCCTGATCTACTTCCAGTTGGTCGGTCGGAGAGGCCGGCACCGTCGTCTTCACGGTGCTAGTGTAATCCGATTCTCGCGCGGTCGATAGTGCAGCTGAGGCACGCCTCGCCGCCGGCCTGGCAGTTGTGTTGTTGGTCACATGTGTCTGACGAACGAGTTAGGCCGTGGTAACAACACACCCGCGATTCGCCTCATTTTGGCCCCTCGCCGCCACGCCGGAGGCGGGCGTAGTAGAGCAGTTCTCGCACCTCGTCGCCCTTGTAGCGTCGCCCTTCGCGGTCGCTGTCGGCACGATAGCGCTTGTAGCGCCGCGTGAACCGCTTCACCCGACCGTCGATCGCGGCGTCGGCAAGGATCGCTCGCAACTCCTTGTCGCCGATGACACCTTCGCTGTTGTAGCTGACCAGCACGTGGCGAGCTCCCGTCGCAGAGAGGAGGCTGCGGAGTGCGTTCGGAGCCTCCCGTCTTGAGCACCAGGCACTCCGCTGTTCCTTGTCGGCGATCAGGCCGGTCTTCCCTCGTAGCGTTACCTCATCTTCGAACCACCCTCGCGCGATGAGCTCGGGCACGTGATAGTAGCCAGCGTACTGCCGGGTGTTATAGGGAGGATCGACGTACAGGAGGTCGATCGAGCCGAGCGTCTCCGCCACCTGTGTTGCATCTGCCTGATGGGCAATGCAACGGGCATGAGTTCGGATCGGAGGCTCGGCAACGACCGTAAGAGCTCGGAGCGCGTTCGGCTGCCACTGCTTGATGTACGCGGCGTACACCCCGGCGGTATTCGCAACGCGATCCGCGCCTTCTATGACGGCGGCGAGCAGGACGTAGAACGTATCGTCGGCCAGAAGTCCGCGATGGCGCCAGTCGTGGAGCGTCGCGCGGGCTGCATCTATCCGCCGAGCGTTTTCGTCGGTGAAATACATTCTCCCGCCGGCCGGACTGAAGTTCTGCGCAAAAAACCCCTCGCTCGGAGCCACGCCGTTTGCCAGATGATCGGCGACCGCGCTCAACCGCCTGGCAACGACCTCGGTGGAATCCAAACCAATACCTCGCTCCGCGCCGACGACTGATCTCTGCGTGGCGGCCAGGCCGCGCGCGACGAACAAACCGCCAACAGGTGCGTCGGCCTTCGCCAGCTCGTCGAAGGAATCGATCGTCGATGCGACGACGTACGCCCGCTGCATGACGTAGGAGTACGTCATGAGGTCGCTGGAGTGAACGACCCACCCGGCGGATTTGAGCGCTCGTCCCACCGCTGCGGTCCCCGCGAATGCGTCGTGGGCAACCCCAGGTGCGATGCCGAGTCTCGCCATCGTGGATCCGAGGAACGGCAGCAGCTTCGTCTTGTTGCCGATGTATCGCATTGACAGCGACGGTGCTCCGAATCCCGAGGTGTGCTGGCTTGAACGGTGTGCGCTGGACGGTGTTCGTGCATGATTGTAACGTGCACGCTCACTCGTTGCGGGCGGGCGCGCTTGGGCGACGTCGTCGGATCGGCACTACAGGAAATCGTCGCCCTGTTCAAGGATGCGGTGTCGCACGCGCCGTGGGCCGCGATCGCGATCCTCGTTCTGCTCGTCGTCGCCGCCGTCGCGCTGCGGAACAGGTGGTCGTCCTGGATTTGGCTGCCAGCCCTGGTCGGCGGCGTGTGGTATACGATCTGGCGACTGCGACTTCACTAGCACCAAGTCCTCCGAAGCTTCGGACGGCGTCGCGCGCCCGGGTCATGTCGTGCTACACCGGTCTTGACGTTAGGCGCTCGAACGCACCCCAACCGTACAGTCGCACGAGCGCGCCGTGCTCGTCAAGCCTCGGCGGCGGGAGTCGGACGGTGCCTGGCGCGTTAGGCGCGACGCCTGTGAGTGGGGAGGCGTCTACATCAGCGAGGGCCTCGGGAACCGTACGGACAGTGCCAGCGGGCACGCCCACCCGCGCCAGCGCGGTGAGCCAGTGCGAGGCCGGACGAGATGCGACGCGCTCTGCGATCGCTGTGACGACCGTTTCGCGATTGGCGATCCGGCCGGCATTGGTGGCCAGCCGCTCATCGGCGGCGAGGGTCTCGAGCCCGAGCGCCCGGGCGCAGCTTTTCCATTGACTGTCGCTGCCCACGGCGATCACGATCGGCCGGTCGGCGGTGTGAAACAACTCGTAGGGAACCAAATTCGCGTGCGCATTGCCCCAGCGCGCCGCATTCTGGCCCGAGACGAGCGAATTCTGGGCGACGTTCACCAACGCGGCGACGGCGCTGGCCGCTAACGAGACGAACGTTCGTCGCTCAGCCGGTGTGCGCCCGCGGCCTCGACTCGCAAGCCCGGCGAGCATCGAGATGGCGGCGTCTTTGCCGGCCAGCACGTCCGCCAACGCAACTCCGACTTTCATGGGGCTACCCCCGGGCTCGCCTGTAATCGCCATCCAGCCGCTCTCGGCCTGGACGACGAAGTCGTATCCCGGCCGAGCGCTTGTTGGGCCAAAGCCGGTGATCGTGCACCAAAGAAGCTCGCTCTGCTCGGCCATCAACGCGGCGACGTTCAAGCCCCGGCGTTCGAGCGTACCCGGGCGGAAGTTATCGACCACGACATCGGCGGTACGGATGAGCGAATCGAGGATGCGGATATCGGCGGGTGCGTCGATATCGAGTGCAATGCTGAGCTTGTTTCGGTTGACGCTGAGATAGTACGCGCTCTCGCCATCGGCATCGAACGGCGGGCCCCAACCCCGCGTCTCATCGCCGGTGACGGGCCGTTCAATTTTGATGACATCGGCGCCAAGGTCGCCAAGCGTCATGGCTGCGAGTGGCCCGGCCAGCACTCTGGAGAGATCGACCAATCTAAATCCGGCGAGCGGTAAAGTCACTATTCTGGCGCTATACTGGTGTCTTGAACCATATACGATTCATATGATTCCGCTGCTTGCAGCCTGTTGCCTACCGCTGAGTCACTTGCATAGCTCGCGAAAAATCATATACTTACCGCCGTCCCGCGGTTAGAATTCGACGTCCGCTCGCAAACGGTATCACTCGGCCGGTTTCTCCTCAATCATCACGACGGCCGCTCCCCGAGAGAGCGCGGCCCCTATCCCTATGTCGGAAAAAGCGCCCCTCCCCGAGTCGAAGCCTGCCGCGGCTGAACCGCCCGCGACAACCACTCCTCCGCGACGAAGCCCCGGACACCGCGGCCAGGACGTCCGCGACACCGTCGCGGAGATGGCTGCGCGCGCGCATGAGATCAGCCTCGAAGCCGGCAGCAAGATGGCAGCAGCGATGAAAGACGTCATCAATGCCGCTGCCGGTCTCACTGGATTCGCAGTCGAAAGCGCCCGGGACCTCGTTCAGTACATGGTCCGCCGTGGCCAGATGACCCAGGACGAAGCCGACAAGCTCATTCGCGAAGCCGAGGAGGCGCACGGCAAGCGCAATCCGGGCGCAGCGGCGCACAAACCGCCAACAGCGCCAGCGGAACGTGCAGCAAGCCGGCCTACGGTCAAAGCCGTCGACAAGCCACCGACGATCCTTCCAATGAAGCCGGCGCCAACACCGCCCGCGCCGAAGGCCGCCGCCGCGCCGCCCTCCAAGCCGGTGGCGCCCAAGGCTGCCGCCAGCGCCAAGAAACCGGCCCACGCCGCGAAGAAAGCTGCGCCAACAAAAGGTGCCGTGAAGCGGCCGGCAGTCGCGAAGGCAAGCGCGAAACCGAGCAAGAAGAAATAGTCGCTGCGCCCTCCCAATCCGAAGCGCCGTCGGACCCGGTTTACGAACGGGCCTGACGGCGCTTCAACGTTTCCAGCACGTGCGCGCAGTTGATCAGTGCGATGTGCGTGAACGCTTGCGGATGGTTACCGAGAAACTCGCCGGTCGCCGGGTTCAGCTCCTCGCTGTAGAGACCCACGTGATTGGCATGTTTCAGCATCCGCTGGAAAATTCGCTCGCCTCGCTCGACCTCGCCGCATAACGCGAGCGCTTCCGCGAGCCAGAACGTGCAAATCGAGAACACGCCCTCCTCTCCAGGCAGCCCATCATCGTTTCGGTAACGGTAGACCAGTTCCCTGTCCTCGCTGGTGAGCTCACGCAGCGTCGCCATCACGGTACCGCGAACGCGAGGGTGATCGGCCGGAAGAAAGTGGACCATCGGGATGACGAGGTTAGACGCGTCCAGCGCTTCGGTACCGTAGTACTGAACGAAGCTTTGCTTGTGCTCGCTCCATCCCTTCTCCATCACCTCGGCATGAACAGCCGCGCGTTCCGCGTGCCACCGCGTTAGGTCCGCGGGAAGACGGAACCGGCGCGCCAACCGTATCCCACGATCGAGGGCGACCCAGCACATGACTTTACTGAACACATAGTGTTGGAGCCCCGCGCGAACCTCCCAGATGCCGCTGTCGGGTCGCCGCCAGTTGTCCGCGACCCAATCCACCAGGCGCTGGAGGGTGAGCCACGTACCTTCCGTTACCTCGTGGCGTCGGCTCCAGAGGTAAGCCGTCTCCAAAACCTCGCCGTACACATCCAACTGCAGCTGATCGAAGGCACCGTTCCCAACACGCACTGGCCGTGAACCCCGGTAGCCCTCGAGGTGACCCAGCGTTCGCTCCGCGAGATCACGCGCGCCATCGATGCCATACATGATCTGCAAATGCGTGTCATCGGTCTTGCGACACACCCGCTTGAGGAAGCGCATGAAGCGGTCGGCTTCCTCGAAGTGGCCAAGAATGTTGAGCGAGTAGAGCACGAAGGCCGAATCACGGAGCCAGGAGAAGCGGTAGTCCCAGTTGCGAATTCCGCCGACTTGCTCCGGGAGCGACGTCGTCGGGGCCGCAATGATGGCGCCCGTCGGCTGAAAGCACATCAGCTTGAGCGCGAGCGCCGATCGCTCGACCACCTCCCGGTACATTCCGGTGTATTGAATGCGCGCGGTCCACGTGTCCCAGAACGCGGTCGTCTCCTTGAGCTTCGTCTCCGACTGATAGTGTTCGATCGGGCGTACTTCGTCGTCGTCATAACGCGCGACGAACCACGCCTGCTCGCCCTCCCGTAGCTTGATCGCCGCAACGGCAACGCCACCGTCGAATCGCCACCAGATGTCACGTGGGCCCGACAGCGTCAGCACGTCGTCCTGCGCGTCGGTCGCCAACACGCCATTCCATCTGGGCTGCAATCGAATCATCGGCTCGCCGTAGTCGAAGCGCGGCGCGAATCGTACGACGATCTCGGCTTCGCCGCGTTTGCAGCGCACGCGGCGGTGAATCTCGGGAAAGTCGCCGCGATGGCCGGAGGCAGTCACCGGCATGAAGTCGGTGAGCTCGACCACTCCGCCTGCATCGAGACTAAACGTCGTGATGAGCACGTTGGTCGACGGCGAATAGCGCTGTTCCGACGTGTGCGCCACTGCGGGAGCGATCACGAAGCTTCCACCACGCGTGGCGTCGAGAATAGCGGCGAACACCGACGCCGAATCGAAGTGAGGAAAACAACACCAATCGATTGATCCGTTCAGTCCGACGAGCGCCGCGGTGTGCAGATCGCCGATCAGAGCGTACGAGGAAATCGGGCGATAGTCGCGATGCTCGCTCAGCCGCCACGGCTGCGGCGTCTCGTGCCATACTCGCGTCGTCATTGGCGTTCCACCGCCGCACGCGCAACGCGTTCGAGGAACACGCGCAGCCGGTCGGTGTCGCCGAACGTGAATTCCGCTGCCGTGTCAGGTCGGTCGCCGATGCAAATCGTCACCGCGGCCGGGTGGTGCTCGCGAAGAAATCGAAATGCGTCTTCGTCGGTGATGTCGTCGCCCGCAAACAAAACGGACGCGCCGTGGCCGAACCCTCCAAGGTCGCCAACGAGTCGCGAAATTGCCGTGCCCTTGTTGACGCCGACAGGCGGTCGAATTTCGAACACCATCTTTCCCTCTGTCACGATGAGCCCGTGCTGTGCCGCAACGCCCTCGACAATCTCGCGCAGTCGTGGAACGACGCGCTCATCCGCCGCCCGATAGTGAACGCTGAGCGTCCAGGTTTTGTTCTCGAGAAGGACGCCGCGGATTGCCCCAATCAGGGGCTCGAGTGTCTGCGCCGTTCCTGCCATCGCCTCTGCATAACGCGAAACGGCTGGATCGACGCTGATGTCGCCATTCGGGTCGATCACTTCGGCACCATGATTACCCACGGTCCAGACGCGCTCGACGTCCACCATACGCTTGGCGTCGCCCGCCGCTCGACCCGAGACGAGAAGTACCATGACTCCCGGCCGGGTCACCAACGTCGCAATGGTGCGACGCGTCGCTTCCGGAACTTGCGCGAGCGCCGGATGCGCGGCGATCGGGGCGAGCGTTCCATCCACGTCGAACGAGAGCACCAGGGGACGACCCGTGAGTCGTTCCGCAATCAACCCGTCCAATTTGCTTTCGAAAGACCCGTCGGTGACGGGCGCCCGCGTCATTGCCGCAGTTCTCCCCAGGGCGCGGTGTCAGGTGGCTTTTCGGTTTCACCATCGCGGCCGTTGGCGGACGGCTCGGTGATGATGTCGCGCCGCCGCTCTCGATCCGGCGGAATGACTCCGCAGTCCATCAACTCTGCACAGCGCGCGAGAATCGCTTCGAGCCAGTCGAATATCGTCGATTGGTGCAACTGCGTACGCATGGCGCGCATGCGACGCCGGCGCTCGCCCGGCTCCATCTCCAAAGCCTCGCGGATGCCGTCGGCGAAACCGCCAACGTTGAAGGGGTTGATCAGTACCGCCTCCGCAATCTCCTCGGCAGCCCCGGTGAATCGACTCAACACCAACACGCCGTTTTCATCAACCTGGCACGCGACGAATTCCTTTGCGACGAGGTTCATGCCGTCCTGCAACGACGAGATGAGGCACAAGTCTGCCGCCCGGTAAATCGCCGCGAGCAGCTCGGCGTGGATGTTCTCGTGGATGAGAACAATTGGGTCCCAGTCGACCGAGCCGTATCGCTCGTTGATCTCGCGTACGGCTGCAAGCACCTCCGTCTGGAGATTCTGGTACGCGGTGAGCTCGGTTCGCGACGGCGTCGCAACGACAAGCATCGTGAAGCGACCGCGAAGCTCCGGCGATTCCTGCCACAGGCGGTCGAGCGCACGGAGCCGCTCGGGAATTCCTTTCGTGTAATCGACGCGGTCGACGCTGATGCCGAGCGCGCGATCGCCTCGCGCGTACCGTTGTCGCAGGGCACTCGCCCGCGCATCGCTCTCTTCCGTCAACGCGAGACGTTCGTACGCCGCTACGTCGATGCTGATTGGAAAGACGCCGAGGGCAATGTGTCGGCCTTCAAAGCCAACGTACCCCGTCTCGCCACGCACCTGTGCGTCGGGAACGAACGCGCGGACACAGTTCAGAAAATTGTGCGCGTACCGCTCCGTGTGAAATTCTATCAGGTCATTGCCGAGCAATCCGCGCAGCAGTGCCTCGGGCACGCCCGTTGGCAGGAGGCGAAAGATGTCCGGAGGCGGAAACGGAATGTGCCAGAAGTGATGGATGAAGATGTTCGGGGCGCGCCGCCGAAGGTCCGAGGGCACCAGCGCAAAGTGATAATCCTGCACCCACACCTGCGGCGTACCCGACGTATGCAATGACTCCTCGTACACAGCATTCGCGAATCGGGCGTTGATGGTCTGGTAACACTCCCAGTGCTCTCGATGAAACTCGAAATGCTGAATGAGGAGATGACAGAGCGGCCAGAGCACCGTGTTCGCGAAGCCAAGGTAGTAGCCTTCGATATCGGACTCATCGAGCCAAACACGGCGTAGCGTGTACGCTGGCTCGAACGGCGGAACTCCGAGGCGGCCGACTTCGTCTGCGGTAGCCTTATCCGCAGAACCTGAGCCCCAGGCGACCCACGTGCCGCCGGTGCGGCGCATCGTAGGATCGAGTGCGGAGACAAGCCCGCCGGGCGGTTGGCGCACGTGTACTCCTGAGTCGCCCGCGAGGTGCTCGTACGGCTCGCGGTTCGACAGGAGAATCAGTGTGCGGCCGTCGAGGTATGGAGTGACGTCCGTCATCGCGATTCTCTCCGGCAACACGCGTGCGAGCGACGCCGCCGTTTGCGACCCCTGACGCGTGACGAATCCGTGACGACGATCACGGACCGATTTTCGAGCTGGGCTTGAGGCTCAGCTCGCCTGGCCGTCCCTATTCCCAATTACGGCGCAGGGCGGATCTGATCGAAGGTCTGGTTGCCGATCGGGTACAGACGCCAGTCCTGGTAGTCGAAATGCCACCACTCGGCATCGTAGACTCGAAAGCCCTCGGCTTCCATCGCACGACGTAGAAGCTCCCGATCGTACCGCTGACGCGAAGTGCCGCCGGGGTACTCGGGAAACGCGCGATTCGAGAACTCGTCGTAGCCGCTCACCATTTCTATCTCCCGACCGGTGTGGCGGTCGTACACCGTCAGGTCCACGGCCGCGCCGCGGTTGTGACGCGACCCCTGTGACGGATCGGCCACGAAGATCTTGCCGCTTTCTGGAGTCGCATCCCAGAACATCTTCGTGACATACCAAGGCCGATACGCATCGTGGATCAGAAGCCCAAGGCCCTGCTTGGCCAGCGCCCGGTGCGCGCGCAAGAGCGCCTCGGCGGCAGGACGCTGGAGAAACGCCCGCGCCTGCGAGTACATCGGCGTGCTGATGAAATTGTTCGTCGTGGCGTAGCGAATGTCGAACCTGATCGTGGAATCGAGCGTAGAGAGTTCCACCAGATCCGACGGGCGATGCGTTCCCGTTTCGACCGGCGGCTTTGCCGCCAACGCCTCGGCGCGTAGCTCGGCGACTGGGCGCATCGGCGTCAGTCGGAAGGTCTTTCCATCCTCGCCCTCGATCGGTCTTCGTGGGAACACGACACCGCCGACGCGCGCTTCGGTCGCGTAGCCATCGGCGCGGCGCTGGAACGTGAGCCGCTCCCCGTCATAGAGCCCGGACGCAGGGAACTTGAACTCCGCTGCGCTGATCTCCGTGAGCGGATAATCGAAGAACCACTCAATCAGTGCGTGAAGGTGTCCATCGCGCTCGAGGATGTAGAGCGTGTTGTAGTCCCATCCGTATTCCCCAATGAGCCCGCGCCATCGCTCGGGCGGGCTTGCTGGCCGTGTTCGACGCGTGCGCGCGAGCGTATCCCGGTCGACGATCAGGCGGTTGCCGAGAAGGCGGACGCGCGGCCCGAACGACAACTCGTCATCGACGAGCAGTGTGTCGCCTGCGAGCACGCGCAATCGGCTGCGAGCCATCCCCGCGGCCGGCGTTAGGTATACCGTCGAGTCACGCGCGATAAGATCGACGCGTCGGCCAGCCTCGCCGTAGCTTCCCTCGAGCTTCCGCGCCAGCGCGAGGCTGATGGGCGACGTAACCTGTGGCTCGGGCAGCGTGGCCTGCTTCGCCGCCGCGAGCATGAGACGAAGCGCTGCCGTCGCAATGCGCGACGCCACGGCATTGGTACCGTCTTTCGTGATGGCGACAACGACTCCCAGGCTGTCGTCAGGGAGCGCCGCGAGCTCGGTTGCGAAGCCGTAAATCGCCCCACCGTGCCGGACAACCCGGTGCCCGTCCACCGAAGCAATATCGAATCCGAGGCCGAAGCCCGACCGCGCGCCTGGCCGTGCGAACTGGGGAGTCCACATCTGATCGAGCGACTTCGTGCTCAGCACGCGTCCGTTCGAAGCGCTCCCACGAGCGAAGAGCACGCTCATGAAGCGGCCGAGGTCCAGCACGGTCGAGTACATGCTGCCGGCGGGGGCCATACCGAGCGCGAACGTCGGTGCGACGAAGCTTCGATTGTCGAGCGTCCACATCGTCGCTTTCGCGATGCGCGGGGAGATCGAGGACTTCGGCTCGAACGCACTGTCGTCGAGGCCCATCGGACCCAGGACCGCGTCGGCGAGGTACTCGGGGAATGGCCGTTGCGCGGCGCTCGCGAGCACGAATCCCGCCACCGCGACGCCCGCGTTGGAGTACTTCGTTTTGTCGCCAGGGCGGTAGACGAGTCGTGTGTCGTTCAGGCTCCGGACAGTCGCCCCGAGCGATGGCGACGAATCGTCGAAATAGTGTCCAACGGGCGGCTCGCGAACGAGCCCCGCTCGATGGGACATGAGTTGTCGGAGGTTGATGGCCGAGGCACCGGTCCCACCCGGCCGAAAGTCGTGCACGTAGCGACTGACCGGCGCGTCGAGATCCAACGTTCCGCGCTCCACGAGCTGCATGACGCCGATATCGGTGAACAATTTCGACACGGAACCGACACGGTAGACCGTCCTCGCGGTCGCCGGCGAGCTATCTGCCGGATTCGCGATTCCGAACCCGCGGGCCCAGACGACGTTTTGGCCATCGACGAGCGCAATCGAAAGGGCCGGGAGCGCCTTGTCCGCCATCTCGTGGCGGATGAAGCGGTCGAGAACGCGCGCTGGCGCCGCGTATCGTGCCGTGGGCCCCACGGAGTCGGGGGCCGCCTGCGCGCTAAGGGTGGGCGCCGCGACCGCGAGGACGGCGATCGACCACCTAACGATCCGGAGATGTCTCATCGCGTGCGTTCCGTATTCAGATATTCGTTGAGGTCGTCGAGCGTGTCGACGTCGCGCGGTGCGGGCCACGGCATCGGTTCCTCGACAACGGCCCCTGCGTGTCGGGCAATGATACTTCGTGCGCCGACATCGCCCCGTAGCGCCAGGAGCTCGTCGAACAGCGCCGAACCGAAGAGGGTTGGAGGCGACGGCGCCGTCGCGTCGGCATAACGTGGAACCACGATCGGTGCTCCGGTTGCCTGCCACCGCGCGCTGATCCGCCGATAGGCCTCTGGAAGGACGCCCGGCACATCACCGAGGGTAATCATGATGGCATCCGCGGCTCTCAGCTCGAGAACACCGCGGCTGAGTGACGTCGCCATGCCGTCGGCGAATCGCGGTTCGCGGACGATTCGGGCTGGGAGACCAGCTAGCGAACGCGCAACGTCGTCTGACCTGTCCCCCGTGATGACGACCACCTCACCCACCTTCGCGTCGAGCGCGGCGTTGACCGCGAGGCGCACGAGCGGCGTGTCGCCGATCAACGCCAGCAGCTTGGAGCCGCCACCCGCCGCGAACCGCGTCGACCGTCCAGCCGCCAGCACGATGATCCCGATTCCTGGCATCCGCCCTAACGAGACCGGGTGTAGCGCAGCAGTCCCGTGTGCAAGACGGTGAGCGGCAACCGCACGCACGCGAGCCGCGAGGCTGGAATGTCGGACTTGAGCTGCGTGATCAGCTCAGGCACCGTGAGCGTCTCGACATCCTCGAGTGGCGCTCCCCGCACAAGCTCCGTGAGCATGGAGGAGGCGGCGACACAGATCGCGCACGCGTTGGCCGTGAAGCGAGCCTCGCTAACCATGTCCCCGTTGAGCGCGAGCTCGATGCGCACGCGGTCACCGCAGAGCGGATTGGTTCCTTCCTGCGAGACCGTGGGCGCGACGAGCGTGCCCCGGTTCCGTGGGTGCTTGAAATGATCGAGGATGGTCGGACTGTACGGCCCGCCCACCACTACTCCACCGCCCCACGCACCCCAGCCGCGCGGTATGCTGGAAGCCTGAACGCCATATCTCGGGTCAAGAAGCCGCCGTGGCCGAGTTGCGCAAGGTCTTTCCGTCCGAGACGTTCGCCGGTGAGGAGTCGTGCGATGACGAGATCGAACACGGTCGCTTGCGCAAACAGCCCGCACGTTGGCATGCCGACGACCGGGATGCCGTTCCACTCGGCGAGCCACAGGAGGCTCCCGGGATGTGCCGGCACGCCATGGCCGACCATTCGCGCACCAACCGTGTCCAGCGCCGCGAACGTCGGGTCGAGCAGGTCCATCGCCTTGGTGCCGGCGACCAGGACGATGTCCGCCCCTCGTGCCGCTGCAGAAAACGCATCAGCGATCGAGTTGGCGTCCGGCCGCGTGACCTCCAGCGCGCCTAACGCCGAGCCGAACCACGCGATCTTTTCCGTGACCGCATCGCGAAACCGCGCGAGTGCCCGCTCGCCCATTGACTCGTGCACGACAGCACCGACGCGGTACGCGCCGAACCCGCGAACGCGAATGGCCCCGGGCGGACTGCCCACGATGGACTCCACCTCGCCGAGCACGCCACGCCTCACGGCGAACGGAATGATCTTCGCGCGCGCCACGACGTCGCCCGCCTCCACGACCTGGCCGTCGTACAGCGAGTAGACGCATGGCCCATCGAGCTCGTTGATGCGGTCGAGACGGGCGGTGTCGATCGAAAGAACTCCACGACGCTCCGCCGCGATCGGCCAGTGGCCGCCCGATGGAGGTCGAGCGGAAACGCCGTCGCCCGCCACGAGACGCGCGATTGCATCGCCTGCCGCGTCTTCATGCACGTCGTCCGAGTCGAGCGCCAACAGATGCAGTTCCGTCCACGGCAGTTCCAGCGCGCGCCGAGAATCGGCGTCGTCGAGCACGCGCCCCTTCGCGATCGCCACCCTGCCGTCGTCCGAGCGGAGCTCATGACACAGCACACGCCCACTGAGATCCGTTGATTGCGCTGACGCGCGCGTGACCCGAACCGCGTGCATCAGGCAGCCCCACTTTGAGGCCGGCCAGCGCGAACGGCGATGAGCTCCGCGAGGATGCTGAGCGCAATCTCCGCGGGCGCTCGCGCACCGATATCCAGACCCACGGGAATCCGCACCCGGCCCATGTCTTCCTCGCTCGCCCCGATGCCACTCAGAAACTCCCGCACCGCGTTCGCACGGCGCCGACTTCCGAGCACACCGATGTAACCCACACGCGTTCGCAACGCGACTTCAAGGACCGGCAGATCGTACTTGAAGTCGTGCGACAACAGTATGAGCGCCGTCGAGGGGACGAGCGGGACGGTGGCGACCAACTCCGACGGCATCCCGATCAGCAACTTATCGACCGTCGGGAATCGCTCGCGGTTCCCCCATCGATCGCGACCGTCAATGATCGTCGTGTCGAAGCCTAACGGTTTCGCCAGCTGCACCAAGGCGGCCGCGACGTCCGTCGCGCCGACGACAACCAAGGCCGGAAGCGGCGCGTGGACCTGGACAAAAATCTCCATCGATCCGTGATCGCCGGGGAGCGTGATGACTCCCGTCGTACGTTCATCGAGCAACGCCGATGCCCGCGCGACAAGCGCAGCGTCAAGCGCTTCGCTGCCAAGCGTGCCGATGCGCCTTCCGTCATCGAGCACGACGAGCCGGAAGGGCCGAACGCCCAGTGCGATCGCCTCGACGGCTGGGGCACCGCGTCGCAGCGCATCCGTGACTGCATCGGCGGCGACAGCAACCGGGTCTGCAAGCGTGGTCACGTCGACAGGCTCGACGAGCAGGTCAACAGCGCCGGCGCAGGTCATGCCGAACGCCCAGGCATCTTCATCGCCGAGCGGCAGCGATACACGCCGCGAGGCTCCGCTGCGCAGAGCCTCCTCCGCTAACTCCACGGCGCGGCCGTCGACGCAACCGCCGATCGTCACCGAGCCGACGATCGCACCCTGGTCGTCAACCCACATCGTCTCACCGAGGCGACGAATCGCGCCGCCGGTGGTAGCGACAAGCGTCGCGACTGCGGCACGCCGTCCCTTCGCGCGTAGCTCGCTGATTCGATCCGCGGTCTGAGTCATCGAAGGTGCAGTGTTCGCAGTGCGCATTCGCCGGCAAGTCTCGCAATATCCATCGCGTGTCACGAGCCAACAAGCCACGCGGGCGCCCGCCAAACGGTTTCCTGTGACGGCATTGCGTCGCGAGGCCCAGTTCGCAAGACTCCCACGCTGCTTGCCGCCAGCCCCTGGCGGTACCGTGGAATGAACCTTCACGTCCTCGATGCGCGTTTCAGGTCTCGTCGGCGCCTTATGCGCTACTCTCGTGTGCGGCGCCCCCGCTGTCTCGCGCGCTCAGGACTCTAGCGCCAGCATTCGCCCGTGGTATGACCGCCTGTCCATCCGCGGATATGCACAGCTGCGATATAACCGGCTGCTCGAGACAAACGACCAGCTGAAGTGCCCAACCTGCGATCGTTCCATTGGGGACAACGGTGGGTTCTTCCTACGCCGCGCGCGCATCTCGATCACCGCCCAGGTGACTGATCGTCTGAGCGTGAGTATTCAGCCGGATTTTGCGACGGAAGTCGGCGGCCGGGAGAACACGCTGGTTCTTCGACACTACTACGCCGACCTCTATCTCGACAGCGCAAAGACCTTTCGCGCGAGAGTGGGTCAAAGCGAGGTTCCAACCGGATTCGAGGCGTTGCAGTCGAGCAGCCGACGCGCCCCGTTCGATCGCGCGGACGCCATGGAGAGCTCGGCGCCTGGAGAGCAGGACCTCGGCGTCTTTTTCTTCTGGACGCCTCAGGAAGCGAGGCGCCGCCTACACGCCCTCGCGTCTCCGGAGCTCAAGGGGACCGGCGACTACGGCGTCGTCGCCATTGGCTTGTACAACGGGCAGGGTGGCAACCGGGCGGAGATGAATGACACACCGCACATCATTGCCCGCGTCGCCTATCCGTTTCGAGTCGGCTCTCGGTATCTCGAGGTGAACGGATACGCGTACGGCGGAACGTACACGATCGTGCCTGCACAACGCGCTGCCGGTGTCGGCGGCGCCGACGACTTCACCGACCAGCGTGTTGGCGCGTCGCTGGTGTTGTTCCCGCAACCGTTCGGAGCCCAGGCGGAATGGACGACCGGACGAGGTCCCGAGTATGATGCACCGACCAACGCGATCACCGAGCAGCATCTCACCGGTGGGTACGGCCTCGTATCCTACGAATGGCAGGGACCGGGCGACCGGCGCGTGGTAGCGTATGCGCGCGCGCAATACTTTCAGGGAGCGTTCAAGACGGATCCGGACGCGAGGAGCTCGGTGGTGCACGAATACGAACCCGGGATCGAGTGGAACGTCCAAACCGGATTCGAGCTGACGGCGGCCTATGCGATGTCGGACCGACTGTACCGGGACAGTGCGGCGCCTGACAACCATCAGAAGGGACGTTTTCTTCGACTCCAGGCGCAGTTCAGCTTCTGACGTCGTCCGGAAGCGGCGCTTGGGGCGTGGCGCGCCATCGCATCGACCAGCGCCGTGACTCTCCGGCATCGAGCCAGTGCGCGCTTTTCCATGCCCCCAGCGCCTCCTCGAGCGTATCGGGGGCCCCGATACAGGGTTGGAGCGTGAAGTTCTGATACGGCTTCACGCGTTTGAGCGGCGACCACCCGCC
>DATCGG010000258.1:0-7350 GCA_036509075.1 Gemmatimonadaceae bacterium | reverse complement strand
ACTCGATCGCGTCGGGCAATACGAGTCAGAACGGACAAGCGCCGGACGCCGCCGCCACAGAACGCCGTGGCAAGCGTCGCCAGTACGTCCGCGAATACCTGCGATGGCTACGACCCTATCGATACGCGGTCGTCGGCCTGTTCCTGCTCGCCCTCGTGACGACCGGATTCCAGATGATCGAGCCGCTCTTCATGCGGTTCATCATCGACCACGTGCTGCTCGATCGCGACCTCGACGCTCCCACGCGCCTCACACGCCTCAACCTGGCCGGTGGGTTGTTCGTCGTGGTCATTGTCCTGTCGAACCTCGTCAACCTGACGAAGGATTACCGCCAGCGACTGCTGAACGTGAAGGTGATGCTGTCGCTCCGGCGGGCGATGTTCGAGCGCCTCCTGCACCTGCCGCTGCCGAAGCTCTGGGACATGAAGACGGGCGGCATCCTGTCGCGCCTAACGGGTGACGTCGACACGACCACCGGGCTCCTGCAGATGGCGATCGTGTCGCCGGCGATCTCGGTCATCCGGCTCGTCATCGCGATCGGCGTGCTGATGGCGCTCAACTGGCGGCTCGCCTTCATGGCGATGGCCGTCATCCCGGGCGCCATGTTCATCAGCTTCGCGTCGGCCAAGCGGATCCGGCCGATCTACCGCATCGTGCGGAAGGACGTGGAGCAGATCGATGGCCGGGTGGGCGAGACGTTCTCCGGAATTCGCGTGGTGCGCGCGTTCGGCCGAGAGCTCCTCGAGATTCTCGATTACATGCGCGGACGCCACACGGTACTGCGCAAGGAGCTGTTCGCCCAGCGACGCGAGATGCTCATCTGGACGTCATGGGGGCTGCTCGTGTCGGGCGTGAACGTGATCATCGTCTGGTACGGTGGCGCGCTCAACCTGCAGGGTCGCGCGTCCATCGGTGACATCATGACGTTCCAGTGGTACACGTTCCTGCTGATGAACCCCGTGTGGCAGATCGTGAACTCGTTCTCCGAGCTGCAGCGATCGCTCGCCGCGATGGAGCGGGTGTTCGAGGTCCTGTCATGGGAGCGGGACAAGCCGGATCGTGCCGACGCGCGCGACGCACCGAACGTCGTGCAGGAGATCAGGTTTGATCATGTGGAGTTCGAGTACCGCGAGGGCCGACCCGTCGTTCGCGACCTCAACGTCACGGTGCGCGGCGGATCGGTGATCGCGCTCGTGGGACGCAGCGGCGCTGGGAAGACCACGGTGACGGACCTGGTGGCCCGCTTTCACGACCCGACCCGCGGGCGCATCCTGCTCAACGGCACGGACATTCGCGAGTTCAAGCTCAAGACGTATCGCGAGCTGCTCGCGATCGTGCAGCAGGATGTCTTCCTGTTCGACGGCTCGGTGCGCGACAACATCGCCTACGGCCGGCATAATGCGACGGACGCCGAGGTG
Organism: Gemmatimonadaceae bacterium; assembly: GCA_036509075.1. Taxonomy (GTDB): domain Bacteria; phylum Gemmatimonadota; class Gemmatimonadetes; order Gemmatimonadales; family Gemmatimonadaceae; genus JAJKIV01. The sequence goes on along the minus strand of DATCGG010000258.1, from coordinate 5,932 downwards.
GAGGATGCCGCGCGTCGGGCGAACGCATACGAGTTCATCGAGCGTCTGCCTGACCAGTTCGAGACGTTCGTGGGCGAGCGTGGGGTGAAGTTGTCAGGTGGCCAGCAGCAGCGGCTCGCGATCGCGCGGGCGATTCTCGCGAAGCCGCAGATTCTCATCCTGGATGAAGCGACGAGCAATCTCGATACAGAGAGCGAGCAGCTGATTCAGGCGTCAATGGCGACGCTGCTTGCGGGCCGGACGACGTTCGTGATTGCCCATCGGCTGTCGACGATCCGTCGGGCGGATCTCATCCTGCTGATGGAGGACGGCCGGGTCGTCGAGCGTGGGACGCACCAGGAGCTCATGGCGGCGCAGGGGCTCTACCACGAGATGGTCGTCAGGCAGATGATGTCGCATGGAGATGATGGCGACTACACACTCTCCTTCGCCGAAGGCCCTGAAAAACTGATCACCGAAAACCAATGACCCATGACCCAGAACTCATGACTCGCCACGACATCACGAGATGTCTTGGCGAGTCATCGGTAATGGGTAGTGGGTCATTGGTTATCGGTCATCGGTCTTCCACCTGGTGCCGGGCAAGCCAGGTCCTCGCGGCGTCCCGCCTCGCGCGGAACCCTTCGTCCGCGTTCGCCCACGCCCGCGCCACTGCCCTGAAGTGAACCGCCGCGCTGTCCCGGACCCCCGCCCGGTCGTACGCCTGCGCCAGCAGCTCGTGCAATTCCGTCCGCGTCACGTACAGGTTCGAGGCGTCCACCTCCCCGCGGAGCGCCGGCGCGACGACAGCGGCAGCCTCGCGGGCACGGTCCTGCCGCATCAAGGCTCGGCCGAGCTCGAGGTTCACGCGCGTGAAGCCTAACGTGGGCGAGTAGATCGCCTGCTGGAACTCGCGGATCGCGTCGTCGTCTCGCCGCGCCGCGGTGAACAGCAGCCCTCGGAGGTAGTGATGCGCCTTCCGGTCACGACCATAGATGCTGCGCGCGCCCCAGTACTCCACACTGTCCGCCAACCGCCGCACCGCGGCGGTGTCTCCCGCGGCCGCGACGGCCATGCCGGCCAGCGTCCCGCGCCAGGCGTGATACCGCGCCGCCATACCCGGTGACAACCCCGGTCCCAGCGGCGCCTCCCAGCCGCGCACGAATCCCGCCGCGCTCGCACGGGAGTCACCGCGCTCGAGTGCCAGGATCCCCTCGTTGACGTCATCGGGCACGTTCGGTGTTTGCGGCGCAGCGACCCCGTGGAGCGCGCCGGTCGTGAGCAGGTGCTGGGCGTCGCGATACCTGCCCTGATTTCTCAGCGCGATGAGCAACCACCATCGCGCGTCGAGAAAATCGTCCCGCTTCGGCGACTCGAGCAGCAGCTTCAGGCGGTCTTCGATGCCCGCGTATTGATCGAGGAGGATCTCGATGCGCACCTCGAGCAGCGGGTTCCTTGGATCAGGACTGTGCAGTGTCGATTTCCGAAGGGCGTCGCGCGCGACGGACGTGTCCCCCTGCCGCGCCGCGGCCCACGTAACGAGCTCCCATGCCGTCGTCCAATCGGGACGCAGCGCCACGTAGCGCCGGGCGGCACGTGAGGCAGCGCGCACGGAGTCCGACCAGAAGTAGATGTCGGCGAGCGAAGCGAGATCCTTACAGAGGTAGCACGGGGTCGTGGGACCGAGGGCAGCCGAATCGATGACGATCGCGCGCTCGAGGGCGCGTGCCGCGCCCTCCCAATCACCCACGAATTGACGCGCGCGGGCAACGGCGGCGAGCGCGCGCGCATCGTTAGGGTATCGCGTCGCCAACGTCTCCGCGACGGGCAGCGCGGCAGGCGCCCCGAGGATGAAGCTCAGGAGGTCCACCGTGATGACGAGCCGCTCACGATCCGACGCCCGCTGCGCAAGGCGAAGCGCGCGGTCACTCGGCGCCGATGACAGTGGGCTGTCTGTCAGCAGGGCATCGTAGTACGCGGCCATGGCGAACGTCGAGTCATCCTCGAGCGCCGCCCGCATCATCTGGCGCGCGAGGACATTGTCGAACCGGTAATACGCCCGCAGACCCTCCTGATAGAGTCGATAGGCGGTGACCGAGCTCGTGGTCACGTCCGCGTGGGGAGCGGACGGGCCACCAAGCTCCAGGTTTCGCGCGACGATGGCCGTCACGCTGTCGACGAGTCGGAAGCGCGTCGTGGCCGACGTGCGATAGGCGGCCTTGAGAATCCCCCGCTTCAGATCGAGCCGACGCATTTCGATCGTGAACGCATCGCTCGCGCGATCGAGCAAGCGCCCTTCGAGCAGCTCCGTCGCTCCCGCGCGGCGAGCGGCTTCGGCGTACGCCACGGCCGATGTGTCCTGCCCCTGTGGGATCAGCTCGAGGATGCGCGAGTTCGCAATGACCTGGAGGCCGGGAACGTTCGCCAGATTGGTGCTCAACATGTCGGTCAGCACGCCGCCGATGCGGACCGAATCGAGATCGTCGTCTCGAATGAGGCCGACGGCGAGCGTTGGGTTTGTCGCCGACGCGCCGCTGGCATCCGGCTGGCGCTGGAGAAGCATTCGGGCAGCGACGCCGACGATCACGACGACGGCCATGCTGACCGCAAATCGCGTTAGGCGTCGTCCAATGGGCCGGTCCCCGGCAACGGTGGCCGTTGGCGCCGGCGGTGATCCCGTTCCCGGCGCAGCCGCCGACTCCGGCCCGATTGGCGCCGGCTCATCCACGGCTGCGACTCGCACCGGCGCTGACCGAAGCCTGGCCTCGAACCGCTGGATCTCGGGGTCGGGGTCCGTTTCGAGCTCGCGCCGCACGAGCGCCGCGTGGTATCGCGCGAAGTCCAGCGCCTCCGCACGGTCACCGCGCGCTGCCAGCGCCGTGAGGTAGCCCACCGCGAACCTGCCGCTCAGCGGGTCGAGCTGAGTGAGCTGCCGCCACCATCCGACAGCGGCATCGGTATCGTTCGCGGCCGAGGCGTCGGCGGCGAGGGATGCTATCGCGCCGCTCGCGGCGGTGTGCAGTCGCGCGCGCTCTTCCTCGACCCACCGCTGAAAGGGCGCCGCGGAGGGCAGATAGAACCCGGCGAGGAAGGGTCCTCGTACGAGGGTCGCGGCGGCAACGCGGTCGCCGCGGGCCAATGCGGCGCGGAACTCGACCACGTCGGCGGTAATCGCGGACGGGTCAAGGCTCAGCGCGAAATCCGATCGGATGATCTCGCGACCGACCTCGTGCCGAAGCGTGTACATCGCCTGACGAAGCGAGTGGCGAGCACGCTCTTCGTCGACGTCAGGCCAGAACAGCCCCGTCATTCGCTCGCGGGAAACGTGGCGGCCGCCCTCGGCGGCGAGCACCGCCAGGAGGGCGAGCCGCTGCGCGCTGAGCCGGGGTGCGATCGCCTCGTTGGCGGATTCGAGCGCGAGTCCGCCAAACGTCACGAGGTGCAGCATCAGGTCCTACCATGATACCGGCGACGCCACGCTGTCAAACCCGGTTCGTCCCTCGGCGGTGACGCCGTTGACGGTCGCTGACGCGCCAATGTCGGGCGGATGACGGCCCGCCCGTACCATCGGCAGCGGTCAGCGCCTTCCGTCGCCTACCCGCGAGGTCTCATGCGCATCGTCACTGGAGCCGCCCTTGTCGTTGCAGCGCTTCTCGCTGGAGCCGTTCCACGCCCCGTGGAATCGCAGATCGGCGGCTTGATCAAGAAGAAGGCGGGCGACATCGCAAAGGGCGAGGCGGACAAGAAGACTGATGCGTCGACGTCGAAGGCGGACAGCTGCGGTCCGATCACACCCCAGAAAGTGCAGGACTTCCTTCGCGGGCTTCAGGCGGAGGGTTCGGCGCGAGCCGAGTTCGATTCCAGGGTTGCCAGGGAGGACGCCGCCAGAGCGGAGGCCGAACCGCGGGTCAAGGCGTGCCAGGATGCGGAAAATGGGGGCGCGACCTTCCAGAAGATGATGACCGAGGGATTTACCGGCGCCAACGCTCCATCGACGGCCGCCGCGGTGCAGGCCCAGATGGACAAGAACAAGGCGAAGTACGAGGAATATCTGGACAAGAAGTGCGGGAAGGTGCCGCCGGCCGTCTCGCACGATCCGGGCGACACCTACCGGAAGGCGCACGCCAACGGGGCCAAGGAAGCCGGGATGTCGGAGTATTGCTACGACGTCCTGGCGGATCGCGTGATCGCTTTCTGCAAGCTGCCGAAGGACCAGCAGAAATCCGCGGCGGACAAGGGCCTTCGCGTCGAAAAAACGCACGAATGGCTGTACACGGCGGACGAAGCCAAGGCACTTCAAGCGCATTGCGATGAGCTCCTTCCGGCGCTCAAGAAGTCCGGGAACACGCTCGTGCCGTGATGCGATTCGTCGCACTGCTGTTCCTTGCGGGCGTCGCGGTCTGGGAGCCCGTCCGGCCGGGCGTGTGGCAGCGCGAGTCCCGGATGGCGAGCACCGGGGCGCTCGCCCCCGTTCGAGCCGTTGCGGTGCGGATCGATCCGCGTCGCGTGGCGTTCTCCCTGGGGCCGTTGGAGCCCGGGCGTCCGTGGACCATCGACAGCGTGGGCGTGCTCGACGCGGTCGCGTTCAACGCCGGGCAGTTTCGGACCAGCGGGAGCTGGGGGTGGGTCGTCCGCGACGGCGTCGAGATGCAGCCTCCGGGCAGTGGTTCCGTGGCGATGGCATTTGTGGTGGACAGCAACGGCGTTCCCTCGCTCATCGACCAGTCCGAGCTCACGGCGCGGCGTGGGCACGTGCGGCTCGCGTTTCAGTCGTATCCGGCGCTACTCGTGGGGAACGGCTCGCTTCCGTGGGAGCTCCAGGAGAGTGGCCGCGGCGTCGACCTCGCACACCGCGACAGCCGGCTGGCGTTAGGCATCCGGGATGACGGGTCGGTCGTCGTCGCCCTCACGCGGTTCACCGGGCTCGGTCGCGGGCCCGCCGAGATGCTGCCGTGGGGCCCCACCGTGCCCGAGATGGCGGCGTACATGCGCTCACTCGGGTGTCGCCAGGCCATGCTTCTCGACGGCGGCGTATCGGGGCAGTTGGCAGTGCGGAGTCAGAATGGAGAGTGGCGTCGCTGGCCGAACTGGCGCGAGGTGCCACTGGGGCTCGTCGTGACGCCGTTAGGCAGCGAGCCATCGCCACCGGTGGCAGCGAAGCGATTCTAACAGACCGAGGGGTTATGTTGACTACGCGCGTGTTGTGCGCCGCATTCGTGATGGCCGCGGGTCTGGCCGCTCCGATCTCGGCGTCCGGCCAGAGCCTTGGCTCGCTCAAGAAGAAGGCAGAGGAAGAAGCCAAGAAAGCCAAGGCGGCCGTCGACAAGAAGCCGACCGTCGATACGACGACCAAGAAACCGGCGGCGGCGCCGGCGTCTGCCTCGCAGGAAACCCCGGCGGCGACGTCTGCCGCACCAGCGCCCGCCGCAGCCGGCTCGAGCGACGCCGCGGCCGCGAAGCCTAACGCGAAGATCTGGGAGAACTACGACTTCGTGCCGGGCAACAAGGTGATCTTCTACACGGATTTTTCCGAGGACAAGGTCGGGAACTTCGCGCGTGGCGTGAAGTATCGCGGCGGCTCCGCCGAGATCGTCGAGCGCAACGACACGAAAGTCCTTCGCGCCACGAGCACCGCCGAGTTCCTGGTTCCGGTTGGCAAGAAGCTGCCGGAGCGTTTCACGCTCGAGGTGGACGTCATCGCGCCACTCAGCGGCGTCATGAATCGGGCGCTGTCGTTCGAGGGCGGCGCGGAGCAGGCCGGCGACGAAAAGTCCGCCTGGGTCACGTGGAACCCACAGGGGGCGTGGATCCAGGGGTCCGGTCTCGACATGAACTCAGGCGGCGCACACGTCCCTGAAGCGATGGCGTCCGCGTTCGCGGGCAACGTGACACACATCCGCGTACTCATGGACGGCGCGTACTTCAAGATGTACGCGAACGAGCGCCGGCTGTA
>DATCGG010000257.1:0-13876 GCA_036509075.1 Gemmatimonadaceae bacterium | reverse complement strand
TCGGTGCTCTGCAGGCTGTAGCCGGGTGAGTTGGCGAGATTCAGCTCGGTCGTCCTCGCCATGTTTGCGATCCAGCCGGGCATGGTTGCGACGAGCTGGGTGAGGTGGCCGAGTGGGAAGGATTTCGGGTGCGGCTTCCAGGCGCCCTTGTCGGTCGGTACGCGCTCGATCGCCCGGCGCGTGGCGGACATTTCCTGGTCGAACTCGGGCAGCAGGGACTCGGCGAAGCCCATCGTCATCTCACAGTGATCGGGACGCAGAATATACGCATCGCGTCGGGTCTCGGCGCTGTGCGGCTCGAGTCGAACGACAAATCAGTCGTTGTTAGGCGTCCGGTGACGCCATACGTGCAGAGCCCCGGCGCTGAACAGGTAGGACGGGAACCGGAAACCACGAACGCTGAACACGCGGGCGGCGCTAGGCGCCGTCAGCGTATTCAGCGGTCGTGGTTCGCTCAATCAATAAACCGTGCGCGCTGTTCCGGAGTGGGAATCGAACAGCTGTCATACTTACCAAAAACGCGATATCGAATCCGCGCAAACGCGTTGTACGCCCAGTCTCGAAGAAAGCGCGGCACGATGGCGACGACTCGCGCGAGATGCCACGCGCCGCCCAGGTAACGCGCGATACGAAGCGCGCCCTCGGAGCGGACGTACACCCTCTCACGGCCAGAATCGAGATCGGGCTCTACCAGTACCAGTGAATCGACGCCGGCGACTTCCGGATGCCGCGCGATCACATCGCGCGCGAAATCACCCTGGAGCGTTGCGAACCGGAGCGTTCCGCGACGGTCATGCTTGAGGATGAACTGCACGGTGCCATCGCAGAACCCACACAGGCCGTCGTAGAGGAGCACCGGTCCGTCGCTCATTACTAGAAACTACCGGGGACGGGCGACGGGCGATGGGCAACCGTGGCACTCTACCGGCACGATCGCGATCCCTAAACTGCCCGCTTCGCGGGCTCCCGCGCTCGGGATGACACGCTCTTTTTCGTCGCCTGCCGCCCGCCGCCCGCCGCCTGCCGCCCGCTAATAGCAGCAGCCAACAGCTATGCCTTCTGCGGGATTCTGTCGAGTGCGTCGCGCACGACGCGCAGCAGCGTCTCGGCGTCGAATGGCTTCGTGAGCAGTGCGTCGTCAGGCGACATCGTCGCCCGCGCCGAATCGGATGCGTAGCCAGACATGAAGACGATTCGCGTGTCCGGTGCGGCCTCGCGGAGCGTCATCGCCAACTCCGCGCCGCGCATCTCGGGCATCACGACGTCGGTGAGCACCAGCGCGATCTCGTCTCGCCGCTCCCGCCACAGCAGCAGCGCGTCGGCGCCGTGGCGCGCCTCGATGACCGTGTAGCCCGCCCGCTCGAGAATGCGACGCACGGACGCGCGCACGGCCGACTCGTCCTCCGCGACGAGCACCGTCTCGCTGCCGCGGCGCATGTCGTCGACGTTAGGCGCGTCCGGCGGCACCGCGTGGTCGATCACCTCGGCGCACTTGCGCGGCAGATACACCTCCACCACGGTGCCCTGGCCATGTGCGCTGCGGAGGCATAGCCGCCCGCCGGCCTGCGCAACGATCCCGTAGATCGTGGCGAGACCGAGCCCGGTCCCATGGCCCAACGGTTTCGTCGTGAAGAAGGGCTCGAACACGCGACGCTGCGTCTCGTCGTCCATGCCGAAGCCCGTGTCGGTCACGCGGATGACGACGTGATCACCCGGGCTGCCCACGAGCGCGTGAATCGAGCCTCCCGAGCTTGGCTGCATGATGTCGCCCTGCGTGAGGTACACGGCCGCTGTCTCGATCGTCAGCAGCCCGCCGGACGGCATCGCGTCGCGCCCGTTCACGGCGAGGTTCACCAGGATCTGCTCGAGCTGTCCGGGGTCGACGAGGACCCGGCCGACGCCGGGCTCGAGGTCCGTGACCAGCGCGATGTGCTCGCCGATGAGACGGCGCAGCATATCCTCGACGCCGACGATGACGTCATTTGGTGCAAGCAATTTTGGCGACGACGGCTGCTTTCGGCCGAATGTCAGAAGCTGGCGCGTCAACGACGACGCCCGCCGAGTCGCGCCCAGGAGCTCCTCGAGATCGGCACGGCCGCGCGTTCCCGGCTCGAGCTCCTGCTTCAGGAACTGTCCGTAGTTGGCGATGACGGTGAGGAGGTTGTTGAAGTCGTGGGCGACACCGCCGGCGAGCCGCCCCACCGCCTCGAGTTTCTGCGACTGGCGCAGCTGCTCTTCGAGCACACGGTGCTCGGTGACATCGTCTATGATACCGATGAAGCCTTCGGTGCTCGCATCGCCCGTCCGGAGGCGGACCTGTTCGACCACGAGATCGCGGATCGCGCCGTCGGGGCGGACGATACGGTAGTCGTAATGCATCTCCTCGTCGTCGCCGGCATAGAACGCGAGGCACGCGGCCATGAGCGGATCTCGATCGGCGGGATGGACGCTGTCCCGCCACGCGCCGGCGACGATCTCTTCCGCCGGCCGGCCGAAGATCGCGGCGAGGCGGGGATTGCAGTACACCGTGTTCCCGGCCGCGTCGTTGAGGAAGCTTCCGAGCGGCGCTCGCTCGACGAGCCGGCGAAAGCGCGCCTCGCTTTCGCGGAGTCGCTCCTCGTTCGCGCGGACCTGCGTGACATCACGCGTCATGCAGAGGGCGGCAATGATCACACCGCTCTCATCGCGCAGCGGCCCGATGCGCGACTCCATCCGGCATCGCTTCCCGCCGAACGTCACGATCTCGAACTCGAGATGCGACTGCTCGCCGTCGCACGCGGCCTCGACCGCCCGCCGCATCGCATCGCGATCGCGCTCGACCACCGAGGGATACACACAGATGCCCGCGATCGCCTCGAACGACGGCGCCTCGATCAGCGTGACACCCGCGAGGTTCATATCCAGCAGCGTTCCGTCGCGTCCAATGACCTTGATGCATTCCGGCGTGGTGTCGAGCACCGCGCGCAAGTACCGCGACAGCTCCACCCCATGGGTCTTCCGCTGATCGGCCGACACCCCCTCCGCGAAGACCACCAGCACACCGCCGTCGCAGGGGTACAGTCGGCTCGTGCACTCGCACTCCCATGGAGCGAAGCAGCCATCGGCCAGGACCGGCAGATTCGTCGCCTTCACCTGTGCGTACGCCTTCGCGAACGGACGGGCACGAGCGTCCGGAAACTCATCCCAGACGGTCTGGCCAAGCAGCGATGCTGGCTCCCGACCCAGGATCGCGCCCGCCTTGGCGTTGACGTAGCTGAACCGCGACTCGGCGTCGAGCGCGACGAAGGCCTGGGGGATCGCCTCGTACAGCGTCGCCGAGAAAAAATCACGGGCGCCGTTGCCGTCGGTCACGCGAGACTCCTGGAATGGGGAAAGACCAATGTTGGTGCGACACTAGGGAGCACATGCGACAACCGCAAGTCGCCCCGAAGGCCGTCCCGGTGTTGGCCCGTCAAGGGAAGAATTGCCGTTCTCTAAAGGACCTGACCATCGATAGGGGACGATCCCACCCCCTGTCGGGTTGTAAGAAAGCAGCGAAGTTGGATCTTCCCCAGATCAATTTTTTCTAACCCGTAAATTGGCCGCGCCACCAGGCCGCTGGCCACGGGAGGATTCATACATGTGCGGTATCGTAGCGGCAGTATCGCGCCGAGGCGGAGTGTCGGCGCAGGCGCTCGACCGGTCGGCCCGGCGGCTCCAGCATCGCGGGCCCGACGCGCAGCGCGTCTGGGTGGACTCACGCGGTCGCGCCGGACTCGGCCACGCGCGATTGAGCATCATCGACCTGACGACGGGTGACCAACCCATCGCGAACGAAGACGAGCGGCTTCACGTCGTCGCGAATGGCGAGTTCTATGACTTCGAGCGGATCCGCTGCGAGCTCGAGAAGCAGGGACACACGTTCCGTACGCGGTCCGACAGCGAGATCGCGCTGCACCTGTTCGAGGAGCGGGGCGCCCGCTCGGTTCATGCGCTGCGCGGCGAGTTCGCATTCGCGATCTGGGATGAGCGCGACCAGATATTGTTCGCCGCTCGCGATCGCTTCGGCATCAAGCCGCTCTACTACACGATCCACGATGGCAACTTCTACCTCTCGTCCGAGGTAAAGGCATTCGTCGATCTCGGTGTGCCGCTCGCATGGGATCGCGACACGCTTTACGACATTCACTTCGTCACGCACGCGCCGGATCGTTCGCTGTTCAAGGGGATCTACCAGGTCCCGCCGGGCAGCTACCTCATCACGGATGGTGAGCAGATCCGGATCGTGCAGTACTGGGACTGGGACTATCCGCGCGCGGACGACATCGCATCGGGGAGCGATCCGCGCGAGCACGTCGAGCGGTTCGCATACGAGTTCGAGCAGGCGGTGAAGCTGCGCCTCCGCGCTGACGTGCAGGTTGCCTGCTATCTGAGCGGCGGCATCGATTCGTGCAGCGTGCTCGGTGTCGCGAGCAGGCTCTCGACGCAACCGCTGCGCGCGTACACGCTGTCATTCGACCACGCGGATTACGACGAGGGAGCGATCGCCGAAGCGCAGTCGAAGCTCTCAGGCGCGGAGTTCCGTCGCATCGACATTCGTGCCGAGCACACGGCCGATCATTTCTCCGACGCGCTCTATCACGCCGAGCGTCCGTTCGCGAATGCGCATGTGGTGGCGAAGTATCTGTTGAGCCGTGCCGTGCGCGACGACGGCATCAAGGTCGTCATGACGGGCGAAGGGAGCGACGAGATTCTGGCGGGCTATCCGCACTTCCGTCGCGACGAGGTGCTCTATGGCAGGAATCTCGACGTCGCGACCCGGCAGACGCTCCTGAGTCAGCTCGAGCAGGCGAACCGCGTGTCGTCAGGCCTCCTGATGCCGGACCCTGGCGCGCAGATCGAAAGCGTTAGGCGCGCGATGGGGTTCGTCCCATCGCAGCTCGAGACCTGGTCGCAGATCGGTGGCGGTCTGCTCTCGGTCACGAGCGACGACTTTCGCTGCTCGTACGCCGACCGCGACACGTACAGGCTGCTGATGAATGCCATGGACGTCGAGCGCCAGCTGGCCGGGCGCGATGTGGTGAACCAGTCGCTGTACGTCTGGTCGAAGACCATGCTGCCTAACTACATCCTCAGCAACCTCGGCGACCGGATGGAGATGGCGCACTCGGTGGAGGGCCGCCTGCCGTTCCTCGATCATCATCTGGTGGAGGCGGTCGCGAAGATGCCGGTGTCGATGAAGATCAACGGGATGACGGAGAAGTGGGTGTTGCGCGAGGCGGCGCGCCCCGTGATCACCGACACGGTGTACAAGCGCCAGAAGCATCCCTTCATGTCGCCGCCGGCCACGGTGCAGCAGGATGGCAAGCTGTACACGATGCTGCAGGACACGCTGCGCAGCTCACTCCTCGACGGACCCGGGATCTACGATCGCGCGAAGGTGGTGCGGTTGCTCGACGCGATCCCGAGCATGGATGGGCCGGCGAGAAACCGGATCGACTCGGTATTGATGTGGATGGGGAGCATCTGTCTGCTGCATGAACGGTTGGAGATGTAGCCGGGGACGGGGGACGGGCGACGGACGACGGTTAAACAGCGGCAACCCTCGGGACGCTCATCTCGTGTAGAGAGGCCTCCCGAGGGTTCTCGCTTTCTAGCCGTCGCCCGTCGCCCGTCCCCCGTTACTTGTACTCCCACTGCACCAGACAAAAATCCTTCGCCGTCATCAGCTGCTGCCTGAGTGAAAGCGCGGCACGCACCCACGCCGCCTGCGCGGGCTTGAGGCTCTCCTTCTCCTTCGCGTTCTGTCGCTTCGCTTCGAAGAACGCGTAGCTGTTCTCGCGCCACGCGAACAAGCTCCAGCATCCGTTGTATCGGTTGCCTGATCTGTCGGCGATAGCGTAGAGCAGCGCACGCGCGCCATCGTGCTGGATCGGCCGGCTCCTCTGCTCCTGGCGGGACACGTCACGCCAGTCGGTGAGATAGGTCGAGATCTCGCCCTTGCTGGTGGTGTGAATCCAGCGACCCTCCCAGCCGTCGCGTTCCAGCAGGCGCAGGATCGCGAGCTCGGCGAACAAGTGCTCGCCATCGAGATCGACCATTGCCGCGGTTTTCTTCCCCAGGTCATCGGCGAACGGTGCGCCGCGCCACATCGGGAACCGCATGAAGACGCTCGGCACCGAGTCGACGCGCTCACCGGTTGGTGTGAGAAACGGGTTCGCGAGCTCCACGATGAGGTCATCGCGCTCGACGTGCGGCGCGAGAGCGGAGAACCACGGGGCCTGAGTGGCGGTCATCGATTCAAGAATGCGCGAAACTTCGGGCGGAGGGTAGCACTCGGCAGCGCTTATCGGTCGTGAGTTTTCGTTAATCAGTCTGTGGCTCGCAGATGTCAGCCGGCGTCCCGCCTAACGCCACTCCGCCAGCCGCTTGAGCGCGTTCAGCTTGTCGCTCCTGCCCATCCGCGCCCGGGTGACCGCGTCTCGAAGCCACTCGATCGAATCGTCGTACACCTCGCGGTTCACCGGATACGGATGGCCGTCCTTTCCGCCGTGCGCAAAGCTGAACCGCGCCGGGTCCTCCATGCTCACCGGCGACCCGTACACCACCTCGGCCACCATCGCGAGTGCGCGCACCGCCTTCGCGCCCACACCGGGCACGGCAAGCAGCTGCTCGAAGTTCTGCGGGCTCGCCTCGTATGTGGACAAAAGAACCTTTCGCAGATGCGCCGGGTTGACGTCCTTCTTCACGTCGACCCAGTGGCGGCTTGGCAGCTCGAGTGTCACGAAGCGCGCGATCTCGCGATCGACGAGTCGCGGCTCCTGGCGCGCGAACTCGGCGGAGGATGCACGCGCGCTGGCGGATTCCGACGCCACCATGTTGAGCACGAGCTGCCCGTGCGCGTCGCTGGCGATGGCGGCGTGCGGCTCGTTCACGAGGTCGCTCACGCGGGAGCCGAGCCAGTGGTAGCGGCGCGCGGTGCCGTCAGCGTCGCGCATGCCCTGCTGAACCACCGCCCACTCTCCATCGCTCGAGACGAAGAAGCTGTGCTGGTAGATGTCGAAGCCGTCCTGGACGGCGGCCGAGTCGACCTTGGCGGCCATGCGACTGTTGTAGGCGAGCCGGGCGCCGTCGATGCCGAGCGCCGTACCGATCGCGATGAGCTCGTTAGGCGTCTGGCGCGAGGTCTTTCCCTTGCCGCCCGCGACATAGAGCCCGAGGTCCGCGGCGCGAGGCGCGAGCCCTTCCTTGAGCGCGCCGCAGACGGTCGTGGTCACGCCGCTCGAGTGCCAGTCGAAGCCCAGGACGCAGCCGAAGGCCTGGAACCAGCGCGGGTCCGACAGACGCTCGAGGAACGTCCGGCGCCCGTGCTCGATCACGATCGCCTCCACGATCGCCGGCGCGAGCTGTTTCATCCGGCCGAACAGCCACGCGGGCGCTCGGCCGCTGTGAAGCGGCAGGTCGGCGCTCCCGGTGCGGTGCGGCATCAGCGTTGGTGGGCGTGGCGCTCGCCGAACCCTTCGGCCCTGCTCAGCGCGGTGCCTCGTCGAGCGATCCCAGCAGCCGCTCGCACAGATCCTGTCGCTTGACGAGATCGTGGCGGAACTCGTGCGAGTCCGTTCGCGCGACCTCGCGGCGCAGCGATGGGAGGTAGTCGCGGAGCATTGCGCCCAGAATGCGTGCTTCGTCGTCGGTCAGATCGATTCGCATGGCCAATTCGTCCTCACGGGTTCTTCTCGAATCGTATCTTGCGTACACGACCCGTGCTCACGAGGGCGCCTGTTAGGCGACCGCCCTGGTCGCGGGTGAACTCGACCAGAAACGGTCCGAGGAACGTGTCGCCGTAGCCGGGTGTGAACGTGGCCGGCGGGCTGGTGCGGGTCTTGAGCGTAAGGCCGCTATCGGCGGTCGCGACGATGTAGGTCGCACCGAGCTCGGCACTGGTGTAGGCGCCAGCGTAGGCGGCCAGCTCCGTTGCCGACGGGTGAGACACCTCGCGTTTCACCAGCGTTACCGGGTGCCGTGGCGGGGATCCCAGAAATCGCTGCACGAGGTCGCCGTTAGGCGCGAACTCCCATTCGGCGTTCCCGATGCGGAAACGGTTTGCCGCGACGGGGACGAGTGCCGGCCCTGTCGGTCGTCCGACCACGAGGCCGGTGTCCGCCAAAGTGACGAAGGTCGGAGCGCCCGTGGTCGGATTCACGTACAAACCGGCGAATCGCGACAGCTCGCTCTTCGTGAGCGTGGCGGTGGCCTTCGGAGCGGGAGTCGGCTTGGCGAACGCTTTGAGGTAGACGCCGGCGACCTTCGCGGCGAGGCCAACCGGGTCCGCTGTCGAGGCGTTGCACAGCACAGCCACCGCGAACGCGTGTTCCGGATAGCGGCCCGTGTACGTGCGATAGCCCGCATCGCCCCCCGCGTGACCAACGAGCTTCATGCCATCCTGCAGGCCGACTTGAAGGCCCAGCCCGTACCCGGTCGTGTCGCCGTTCGCGAGCACGGCGCTCGTCTGCATCTCTCGCAACGTGGCCTCGTCGCCAACGACCGGATGCCGGAAGTTCTCCTGCCACTTGAGCAGATCGCCGACGGTCGTGAACAGGCTCGTCGCGCCATACGTGTCGTAGTTCGGGATGGCGACGTGCCACCCGTCCTTCTCCTTTTCGTAGGCGGACGTACGGCCCTTCACGAGCATCGTGTAGTCGTCGTGAAAGTGCGTCCGCGTCATGCCTAACGGCTTGAAGATCCGCTGGTCCGCGAACTGCCGGAGCGTTTTTCCCGACACGCGATGGACGATGATCGCCGCGAGGGTGTACCCGGTGTTGCTGTAGAGGTACTCGGTGCCGGGCACGAAGTTGAGCACCTTCTGCCTCGTCACGATGTCGAGCACGTCGGCCTCGGTGATCCGATCCTCTTCGAAGCGACCGCGCGCGATCGCGAGCAGATCCCACTGGTCTCGCAGCCCGCTCGTGTGGTTGAGCAGATGCCGCATCGTGATGCGTTGTCCGTAGTCCGGAAGCTCGGGCAAATACGTATGGATGTCGGCGTCGAGCGAGAGCTTGCCTTCGTGCGCGAGCAGCACCACGGCCGTCGCCGTGAACTGCTTCGAGACCGAGGCAGCGTGGAAGATCGAGGCTGGCGTGATGGGCACGTCGGCCTCCAGGTTCGCCGATCCGTATCCGGCCTCGTACACCGTTCGTCCGTCCTGACTCGCGGCGGCCGAGCACCCCGGCCCGTCCTTCGAGCTCCAGTCGGAGAAAATGCGGTCCAGGCTGGCGCGGCTCGGTGCGTTAGGCGTCTGCGCGAGCGCGCACATCGCTGTGATCGCGAGCGCGGCCGGTATTCCAAAAAAGCGAATCGACACGTGAAGAGGGATGCGGGATGAGGGATGCGGGATGAGCATGATCGAAGAGCGCTTCAGCGGAGGACGAACAACACAGTCGGGTCGATCGGATAGCGGCCGAACTTCGCGCCATAAATCGCGAGTCCTCCAGGCAGCGCGTCATCGACCTCCAACCGGATCACGAGCTCGCCCGTGCGCGCGGCCTGCGAGACGGCGTCCGGGGGGATCGGCACGCGGAGGAGCTGCCCATACGAGCCGGCTTCGTAAAGATGACCATCGTGTGGCTGCGCGTGCCAGCTCAGTATGCCGCGCGAGTCGGCCGGGTCATCCGCGAGCTCCCGCCGGCCGGCCAGCACGCCGTTCACCCGGATGATCACGGCGCTGGCGTACGGTTTCATCCCGGTCATCGGATAGCTGTTTGGATTGCGGCTCGGATCGTGGAATCCGCCACCGCGCATGTAGTCGTCGTTGGCCGCGGCCGTCGAGTCACGATCCTTTCCATTGAGCCGCTTGGATGACGCTTCGACGAGGAACGTGGCACCGGCCACGCTTCGCGGATCGAGCCCTGTGGGCCACGCGATGCGATACTCGAAGAATCCGCTGCCGGCACCGTTCATCTTCCGGTCGCCGAGCACGGTCCATTGCTTGAGCGACCAGCGCGAGTCCCGGACGGCGGTCGCGCCCACTCGCGCGATGCGGACGCGCGATCCATCGATCAGCGTTCCTTCGGCGGGTGGCTCGCCCTCGACGATGACCGTCGTGAAGTTGCGATGGAGCACGGTACCCGCGGCATCCTCGAGACGGACCGCAACGATCACGACCGCCGGCTCGTCGGGCATCGTCACGCGCAACGGCTCGAGCGGCGCGGCCATCCATGGCCGGTAGGGCACGCGCCTAACGACGGTGGCACACGGCCGTCGCTCGCCAAGCGTGTTCCAGGCGTAGACGTCCGCGCGCAGGACGAGCGAGTCGCCAAACGTCGAGCTGCCGCTCAGGAATGACGCGTACAGGGGGATCTCGACGCGTTCGCCGGGTTGCGCGCGACGACTCAGCTCGGGGTCGCCCACCGCGACGTACAGCGGCGAGTGCAAATCTCGGAGCGTCATCCCGTCGACGATCTCGCCAAGTCCGGTCTCCTTCCAGGATCGATCGAAGCGCCAGTAGCCGTTCCACTCGTTGATGACGTCGTGGTGCTCGGTGTAGAGCCAGCCACTCAGCTTCGGGTGCCGGCGGAACGCATCGATCGCGCGATGGTAGTCCCAACTCCAGTCCACGTCACCGGTGCTGCCCTCGTAGCCCCAGACGTTGCCGAACTCGGAATTGAGCATCGGTTGTCGTCCCTGCTGGTAAAGCGCTTCGAAATTCCACGCCGACTTCGCACGGGTCGTGTCGCTCAGCCGGGTGACGTGCGACTCCCACCTCCATCCGGGCAGATACTCGTGCCAGGAGTTGAGATCCGTTTCGGTGTGGCCTCGCCCACAGCACACGGAGTTGTCTTCCACGAGCCGAGTGGCGTCGAGAGACTTCGCGAGACGATAGACGCTCGCGACCTTGCGTTGGGCCTCCGGCAGATAGGTCTCGCGGTCGCCGGCCTTCGTCGTCAGGCCCCACGTCTCGTTGAACATCACCCACGAGAACACCGCCGGGTGATTGTAGTCGCGCTCGATCATGCCGCGCAGCGCGGCCTCGTGCTCGCGGAACGCGGCGGAATCCGGCGGACCCCACCAGTTCGGCACATCGGCCATGATCAGCACGCCCAGCCGGTCGGCCCAGTACAGCTTGCGCGGCGCTTCGATCTTGATGTGCTCACGAAGCCCGTTGAGACCGATCTGGCGCGCGCGCAGGATCTCATCCCGGAGCGCGCTATCCGTTGGGAACGTATAGAACCCCTGCGGATGATAGGCCTGGTCGAGGGCGAGCTGCAGGAAAATCGGCGTGCCGTTGAGGGCGACGTAGGGATAGTTCGTCCCCGGCAGGTCTACGACGCCGATCGTGCGCATGCCGAAGTACGTCCGCACGGTGTCCGCGGCGACGCCTCCGCCCTCGACGGTGGCGGTGACGTCGTGCAGAAACGGATCCTCGAGCGACCACCGGTGCGCGTTAGGCAGCGGCACATCCACATGCTCGGCGGTCCCGCCCTTCGCGATCCGCCGCGTGACGGACGGCCTTCCGTCACGGTTGGTGAATGTCAGGCGGATTGTGAGATCGCGCGGGGCCGGTTCGCGGAGACGGATGTCGACGCCCACGCCCGCCAGGTCTGCCTTGGGGGTGAAGTGCAGCGACTCGAAGGGATCGGTGCCACGCGCCTCGAGATACACCGTCTGCCACATCCCGCGCGCCTTTCCGTAGCCCTGCTTGCCCTCGAGCTTGAACGGGTGCGGGGTGTCGTCCACGCGGACGACGAGGCGCTGCTCGCTGCCGGCGTGGATCAACGGTGTGAGCTCGAACGCAAACGGGGTGTAGCCGCCCTGGTTGGTGCCGAGCTGCGTGCCGTCGAGCCATACGGTCGTCCGCCAGTCCGACGCACCGAAGACGACGAACACGCGCCTGCCTCGCCAGGCCTCGGGGACGTTGATCGCTCGCGCGTACCACCCAATGTCCGCGCTGTCCGCGACGCCGGAGAGCGGCGCACCCCAGGAGAACGGCACAAGGATGGAGTGCCCCGCGGGCAGCTTCCCGCCCGCCCATCCAGCGCGCTCTCCGGAATTGTCCCGATCGAACGCGAAGTCCCACCGCCCATTCAGGTTCATCCAGGCGGAACGCTGGAAGTCGGGACGTGGATGCTCGGGGAGCGGAATCGAGTCCGCACGGGGCGGCTGGGCACCTAACGCCGATGCGAGGAACCCGAGCGACACGAGCCGTCGGGCAGGGCGGAGCGACGCGCTTCGCCGGCGGCGCTCCTCGGGGCAGACGACGTTGGACATGGCGCCTAATCAGCCCCGCGGAGTGGGACTGCGCAACCCGCGAGTGGCATGCTCTGACGTTATGGCTCGTCTCGTCGCATAATCCTCCCGGGCCATTGCGAACGGAGGCTGTGCCATGAGCGGGGACATCGTGTCGCGTCGGGAGTTCGTGGGCATCGGAGCGGCCGTTGCCGGGGCGTCGTTGCTGGGAGAACCGCTGCTCGCGACGGCGGCGGTCACGTCACCGCGTGGCGCCACGCGCGCGGCGCCGAGCGATCGCGTCAGGTTCGGAATCATCGGTGTAGGCATGCAGGGCAGCGGGCTACTCGGCACCGCGATTCACCTGCCGGACGTCGAATGCGTCGCCGCCTGCGACCTGTACGATGGGCGCCACGTGCTCGCCCGTGAGATCGTCCGCCCCGACCTGCCGGTGACGCGCCGCTATCAGGAGCTGCTCGACAACAAGGACATCGACTGCCTGATCGCCGCCGTGCCGGATCACTGGCACCGCCAGGTCGTCATCGACGCCGTGAGCGCGGGCAAGGACATCTACTGCGAGAAGCCGATGTCGCATACCGCGGAGGATGGCGTGGCGATGCTCGACGCGGCGAAGAAGAGCGGACGCATCGTGCAGATCGGATCGCAGCGCGTCAGCTCGCAGGTGTGCGCGAAGGCGAAGGATCTGATCGCCCAGGGGAAGATCGGTGACCTGATGCTGGTAGAGGGCTGGCTCGGTCGGAACGATCCAAGCGGCGCGTGGCAGTATCCGCCTCCACCCGACCTGTCGCTTCAGAACCTCGATTGGGACACGTGGCAGGGTCGCGTGCCGAAGCGTCCACTCGACCCGAAGATCTTCGCGCGGTGGCGCTGCTGGAAGGAATACGGGACTGGCGTCGCGGGCGACCTGCTCGTGCATCTCGTGAGCGGCATGATCTACATGTTAGGCATGAACCGTCCGCCCACGCAGGCGATGTCCGTTGGCGGGATTCGTCGCTGGCCCGACGGCCGCAACATGCCGGACGTCCATGCCGTGTCGTATTACTACGGCGATCTCCCCGTCTACCTGCGCCTCAGCCTAGGCACATCGATGCCCGAGACGTATCGGATTCAGGGGTCGAAGGGACTGCTCGAGGTCACCGGCTCCACGGTCACGCTCACGCCGCAGAGTGGGCGCGACATGTATCCGAGCTATTACACGGGGAGCTATCCCCACGCGATGCGCGAGGCGTACATGCGTGAGTGGCACAAGGAGAACGACCCGCAGATCGCGCAGATGCCGCTCGAGGAAACGATCACGTTCCGTGGGCCGGACTTCGACGAGCTCGCGCCACACCTCACGACGTACTTCGACGCGGTGCGCTCGCGGAAGCCGGTGGTGGAGGACGCGACGTTCGGCCATAACGCGGCGCTCGCGTGTCACATGGCGAACGAGTCCTACTTCCGAAAAGCCATCGTTAGGTGGGACGAGGCGTCTCGAACGATCAAAACAGCGTAGGACTGATAGCTGTTGACTGGTAACAGGTTACTGGAACAGGTAACTGGTTACTGGAACTGGTTACTGGAACTGGTTACAGGTAATCAAAACCCCCGGGATGCCTCTCTCGCGAGATGCGCATCCCGGGGTTCAAATAACCAATTACCAATTCCAGTAACC